>CAYJHM010000062.1:0-10553 GCA_964369935.1 uncultured Rikenellaceae bacterium | reverse complement strand
TTCTTGAACTAGAGTTTTGCGAATTAGCCAACATAACTTAGTGGATAGTTACGCACAAAAGATTGTAACTCATCGTAGCTTATTTCGTTAGGATAAGTCAATATAGCTAAATGCACACTATCACCACCCTTACTGTATGGGGGTTGGTGATAGTTGTGTGGATTAACCTTGAAACCTAATCGTTTATAAAACTCAATTCTTCGGATATTAATTTCGGTTGTTGGATGTTCGCACTCTAGGATAATTGGCTTGTCGCTAACAGAGATAAACCACTGTAACACCTTAGCACCATAACCCTTTCCTCGCATATCGGGAGAGGTAGCAAAATGCTCGATAAAACGATAATCACACATCTCCCACCAAGTAATAAAACCTACTGGGGTACCATTATCAAGTAAAATCTCTAAGTGATAGCTACTATTTGATATAGCCCATAGTTGAGAGTCTAATGGTCGCCTCTCGTTACTTGGAAACGACTCTATGCTAAGTTCCCAAAAGAAGTTATAATATATATCGTTGTTTGAAGTTACCCTATGTGTTGTCATACTACAATACCTAGTTACTCATTAATAGCTCTTTTAACTGAATAGATGTAATTCCACGGTGAATTTTTCCGTTTGATACAAACGAAATTTTGCCTGTTTGCTCGGATACCACCACTACCGTAGCATCGGTCTTTTCGGTTATACCAATAGCTGCCTTGTGACGCATTCCGTAGTATGCAGGTATGCCTAACATCTCGGTAGTAGGTAACACACACCTTACAGCCATAATTTTATTATCCACAATAATCATGGCCCCATCGTGTAGAGGCGAATTTTTATAGAAAATACTCTCAATCATAAGGCGGTGAATATCCGACATAATCATGTCACCAGTCTGCATCACATCACTCAAATCTTCGGTTTTAGCCATAACAATCAGTGCCCCGGTGTAGCTCTCCGACATACTCTGACAGGCATTAACTATCTCCTCGATAATTTTCGAGTCTTGGGCTATAACCGACCGTTTAAAGAGGTTAGATGATATGTATTTATTACCAAAGTGCATCAAAAAACGTCGCACCTCCTGCTGAAACACTACAATAAGGGCGATAAGACCAACACCTGTAACCTGACCTAGCACCGTTGATAACATCTGCATATTAAATATACGAGCCAAAGCCCATAGCACATAAATCGTGGTTATAGATAGCACAATATAGAAAGCACTAGTACCCTTAATCAGCCTATATAGGCGAGTTAAGAGTATAGCAACGATAATAATATCGAGTATATCGAATAGTCCTAAATTAAAAAAATCCATTAGCCTATTAAATTATATAGTTTAATAACCTCTGAGGCCTCTTTAGTGTCGTGCACCCTTATAATCGAAGCCCCCTGTTGTAGTAGCTTATAGTTTAGTATTGAGGTCCCATTTAATGCTCCCTCGATAGTTGTATCAAGACTCTCCCACACCATACGTTTACGTGAAATGCCCCCTAGCGATGGGACACCTAAGATGCGTAACTCGCTATATCTGCGTAGCAACTCGAAATTTTGTTCCCTATTCTTAGCAAACCCAAATCCCACATCTATCACTATATCCTCTATGCCATAGCTGCGAATCAGGGCAAGTTTATCAACAAAATACGAGACAATCTCGCCCACAATATCCCCTGCGTAGTTGGTCATTTTACCCATTGTTTTGGGTGTACCTCGCTTATGCATTGCAATATAAGGTAACGATAATTTACCCACTAAAGGTAACATATTCTCATCCTCCTCGCCTGCCGATATATCATTAACAATAACACCCTTACCTAAAGTATCAACTGCGGCCTCGATTACCTGTGCCCTAAAGGTATCAATTGAGATAGGAATTTTAATATCTCCAAAAGATTGATTAATAACCTTTAATGTATTAACTATACGCTCTTGTTCTTCGATTAGTGACACCTCGTTAGCCCCAGGCCTAGTAGAGTAGCCCCCAATATCGAGGATTGATGCCCCATCATTTATTGCCCTCTCAACACTAGCAATTATCTCACTATCGCACTGCTTACAACTTCCGCTAAAAAACGAATCGGGCGTAGCGTTAATGATTGTCATAACCATAGGGGTAGATATATCTATAATCTCCCCGTTAAGGTTAAGAGTAAATATTTTATCACTTAAGGGCAACATAACTGCTATCTATTGAAGTGAGTTAATACGTTGGCGCACTGTTTCGAATAGAATAACAGAAGCGGCACACGATACATTAAGCGACTCAACACTTCCGATAATAGGAATAGCTACTTGCTTATCGCATAAACGCAACACATCTTTCGAAATACCTTTATCTTCCGAACCCATCACTATAACTGTTGGTTTTGTTAAATCGGCATCATATACAAGCATATCGCCCTTCTCTGTTGCTGCAACCAGCTGCATACCCTGCTCTTTTAGCATTGTCAAGGTTGTTTTAATACTACCAACCCTACAAACAGGAATAATTGTAAGTGCACCTGCCGAACTGCGGATAGCCTCGCCATTAACAGGAGCAGAATTTTTTAGCGACATAATTATAGCGTGAGCACCTGCACACTCGGCACTTCTAGCTATAGCTCCAAAGTTACGCACATCGGTAACACTATCCATAACCACAATTAACGGAGCAACACCACTACGCTCTATATCCTCTAGCACGGTAGCTACATCATTATAAGTGATAGGCGACATCTGCGCTACAATACCTTGATGATTGCCTCGTGTCATACGATTAAGCTTCTCGATAGGTACCTCTTGATAGTTCACCCCGTGTTGGCGACATAACTCGACTACACGTATCACTAGTGGCGAATCGCTACCCTTTTTTAGATATACCCTATCAATCTCTTTACCAACGGTGATAGCCTCCATAACTGGGCGAGCACCAAATATTATTAGGTTATTAGCTCCTTGTTCCATATTCTATTTTTTATTTTAATCATTCTCTGCAGCCTCTAATTCAAACGATAGCTCGGTCCACTGCTCCTCCAAATCATTTAGTGCTTGCTTTTTATTATTATAACTCTCGAAGAGTTTACTATCTGTTAAATCTAACCCATACGTTTGAGGATCAGACATCTGTTTATCCATCAAAGCTATCTCCTGCTCTAACTTAGAGATTTGCTCCTCGCACCTTTTAATCTCGTTACGAATTTTACGTAGAGACTTCTCTCGCTCTTTCTGTTCGAGATAGCTGAGCTTCGATTGCGAAGGTTGCTCATCGGCGGCAGTGGCTTGCTCGCTGCGGTTGCTCTCTTTAATATTCATCTCTTCAAGAGCAGTCATATTACGTGAAAGCAGAAAATCGTAAATTCCGCCATGAAACTCCTTTACTATCCCTCCCCTAAATTCGAACACCTTATCAACTAGTCCATCTAAAAACTCTCTATCATGCGACACAATAATCAATGTACCATCGAACGACTTTAATGCCTGCTTTAAGTTATCCTTACTGCGCATATCAAGGTGGTTAGTAGGCTCGTCGAGAATCAGTAGATTATGTTGCTCTAACATCAACTTTGCCATAGCTAAGCGAGACTTCTCGCCCCCTGATAATACCCTAACTTTCTTATCAACATCCTCTCCACGGAAAAGAAATGCACCTAAAATATCCCTTAATTTAGTTCGTATATCACCAACAGCTACACCATCAAGGGTATCATATACTGTATCATCGCCATTAATCAAATCATCCTGATTTTGAGCAAAATAGCCTATATTAACATTATGCCCCACTCGCAGTTCGCCCCTTGTTACTGGGGTGTCGCCCACAATCATACGTGCAAAAGTGGTTTTACCCTCCCCGTTTCGTCCTACTAAAGCAATTTTTTCGCCCCTCTCGATGTATATATCAACACCCGAGAAGATATGCTTATCGCCAAAACTTTTACCAACTCCTTTACCCTCTAACACAATGTTTCCAGAGCGTGGAGCCTTGGGGAAACGGATATTTACTCTCGATAAATCCTCCTCTTCGAGCTCGATAATATCTAACTTCTCTAACTGCTTAACCCTAGACTGTACCTGATTAGATTTCGATGGTTTATACCTAAATCTATTGATAAAATCCTCGGTTTCACGTATCATCTTCTGTTGATTTTCGTAGGCCGAACGTACCTGCTCGATTCGCTCTTGACGTAAAACAACATATTTAGTGTAATTAACCCTATAATCGTGAATCTTACCTAACGATATTTCGATTGTACGGTTAGTTATTGTATCTAAAAATCTACGGTCGTGCGATATAAGAACTATTGCGCCCCTATACTCCTTTAAGTAGTTCTCTAACCACTGAATAGACTCGATATCTAGGTGGTTAGTTGGTTCGTCAAGAAGAAGAATATCAGGCTTACGAAGTAGTAACTTAGCCAGCTCGATACGCATACGCCAACCTCCAGAAAATTCACTCGTTGGACGAGAAAAATCACTACGTTCGAACCCTAACCCTAAAAGAGTCTTTTCAACCTCACCCTCGCAGTTATTCCCATCAAGAATACGAAACCTCTCGCTAAGAGCATCCAACTTAACTACTATCGAGTGATAACTCTCCGACTCGTAATCATCTCGTGTTGTTAGTTGCTCAGTACAGTACTCAATATCCTTTTTTATCTGTTCAATCTCAATAAATGCCTTTCGTGGCTCCTCAACCAACGTAGCGCCATCTACTAGCTTCATCTGTTGTGGTAGATATCCAATTGTTGAGCCCGATTTTATAACAATAGAGCCCGCTGTTGGAGCACTCTCGCCTATAATCAACTTCATTAAGGTCGATTTACCTGCCCCATTCTTTCCTACTAAACCAATCCTATCACTCTGATCAACAATAAAGGTAATATCCTTAAATAACGACCAGCCACCATACGATACGGTTACATTGCTAATTGATACCATAATAACTACTCCGCAGCTAAAAGCTCGTCAATAGCAGCAACTGGATCAGATGCACCAAATACACTACTGCCAGCTACAACAACATCGCATCCTGCATTAAATATACGTGCTGCGTTCTCTCTATTCACACCGCCATCAACCTGAATAATAGCGTTCGAACCACAATCGGTTATCATACGCTTAAGCCTCTCTATCTTATTAACCGACGATTCGATAAACGATTGTCCCCCGTAACCTGGATTAACACTCATAATAAGCACCATATCAACATAGGGTAAAATCTCCTCAATCTGCGATAGTGAAGTGTGTGGATTAAGTGCAACACCTGCCTTCATTCCTGCACTGTGGATAGCTTGAATAGTGCGATGAAGATGTGTTGATGCCTCAACATGCACTGTTAAATAGTCGGCACCAGCTTTAGCAAATGCCTCGATATACCTTTCAGGCTGTACAATCATAAGGTGCACATCTATGATTTTAGTGCTTGCCTGTCGTATAGCGCTAACAATAGGCAAGCCATACGATAGATTAGGGACAAATACCCCATCCATTATATCAAGATGAAGCCATTGGGCATTACTATCATTTATCATCTGAACATCACGCCCTAGATTAAGAAAATCTGCCGACAGGAATGATGGTGCAACTACTCTGTTCATAATTTATATATCAAAATTTGGATTACTCTATTACCTTCATTTCGCTTTGGCGAATCAGCTCCTCACGATTGACTTTCAACTTATCGTTCCTATCAATCCACACCCCCGAAGAGATTAAACGATTCCTATCCTCCATAATCTGTTTTGTTATGGCAAAATCAGGTTTTTTAATCTTCATAGATTTCTCTCTTATCGACTTGCGAATCCTACGATTAAATACCTGTTGCTTATACGGGCGTAACTCAGGCATCCACTCAAAGCCCTCTATCTCTTTCATATCAGCAGGAACATCTTCCATTGGATAGGTATTGGTTGTTGTTTTTCCAACCCACTTAACTCGCTTTATAATACTACTATCCATATCGATAATCATATTTGTAGAGGTTGAGGTGATAAAAGCAACAATCTGCATAAAATCACTCACCTCGTCAGGCTCTTCACGATACATTCGCCCAATAGCATCATCGGTTACAATTAACCTATACATCTCGCCATTGCGATATAGAGCATCCATTGTCTTACCCTTCATCTGATTAAACATCTCCTCCTCAACCTTTTGAACCATCATAGGTTGGGTAAACATTCTAGTTCGATTAATTTCGCCATTAGATACATACGAACGAATACGACCAGCGGTTATCTGGCTTCCCATATTCCAAGCAATAGGCTTCCCAATTGAGGTAGTTGTCGAATCGACTGTTTCAACTACCATAGTATCGGCTATTGATTGCATATCACGACGAAACACCTTAGCATTAAGAAAAGCAGTAATAATCATATCGCTAGAATCGGCAATATTCTCTATCTCAGGAGTACTCTCAACAACCTCCTCTTCAACCTCTTTAGGTTCTTGGGCAGCTGCTACCGAATCTGCAACCTCTTTATCTCGCTCGAGACGCTGAAGGAACAGAATATCGCTAATATAGCGATTAAGCTCCTTATCAAACTTCTTTTCATATCTAGCCATACGTTTAGTTGCCCTACGTAGCGATTTTTCGTCCATCTGCGCTAGAATACTATCGCTATATAGCGGAATAAAATTAGGTAAGTTATTCCGTTTTAACAGTGCGTCACGCCTCTCGGCAGGGGGGAGAGTGTCAAGTGTAGCCAACTCCTCTTTGGTTGTTACCATCACTTTATCCTTCTCTTCCTCTTGATTGGCTGAATCCTCTTCTTCCACTATTGCAGCTTTAGCACTATCAACTAAATCAGATACCTTTCTATTTCGCGCATCTTGCTCCTTACTAATCGAATCATTAGCCACAATTTGCTCGTTAGCGATAGTCTTGTCTACAATAAGCGAATCGGTAGCAATGGATAGGGTATCCGTAGTTAATAATTCGCCTGTTATATTACTGCGTTCAAGTATAGGAGCAACAACAATCGTATCAGCCGAAATATAAGAACTATCACGCTGCACCTCATCGTAGGTCATTACCGACGGAGTACGGGTTAATAGCACCCTCTTACTTCGATTCCAAAAATAGGCATAATCGCCAAAACTTTTTGCCTTCTGAACAGTATCATCAATCTGAATATTTCGCTTTAACTCAACTTCGTTAATATTACTATAATATATAAGCGAGTCGGACCACGCCTCTTGCTCTTCGGTCAGGATATATGAATTCTTCTCGAAATGGTATATATTATCTGTCTGCTCATATTTCCCTTTGTCGGCTTGTAGGTACTCGCCTTTTTTATTCCAAATATTTGTTAGGGTCTCAAAAAAAGCTACCTTACTATTCTGATTGTAGTCTAATGCGTTACTTTTAAGAATATACTCCTCGTTCTCCATAGCAACCCTATTATTTAGAGTTACCAACTTATTTTCGGTATCGTAACTACCATTATCCGCCTCTAATAGACTCTCACCTTGGCGCACGGTAGCACCTTTAGAGAAATAACCAACCTTTGTTTTAGTGTTAAAGTACATCTCACGTGTGTACATAGTAACATCGTTATCTACAACCTTAATAAGCTCCGAAATTACATTTGCTACATCCGTTAAACCATTATACACCACCTTATCTCCATATATATAGAGAGAGTCTTGATTGATGATAACATTTCCATAAGCCTCGAAACGACGCTCGCTATAACGATATGCCGAATCGCACGATATGATAGCCCCATTATGAATTAAAAACACATCTCCAATAAGTTTAACCACAGAGCTATCAGCCACCTCAACTAAACGGGTCTCTTTTGCTCTATAATCAACGGCAGCTTTCCCCTGCGAGAAAACTGCCTTACTAGCAAACAGCACTAAGGCTGTCAATAGAACTTTTTGAAATATTTTAATTACTTGCTCCACAATTTATGTATAATTTCATAATCTCGGTATGGTGCTTCAATACGCACATACATTCTAGCTTTTTGACGCTCCATCCACCTATTAAATTCAGCCTCTACCTTACGGCTTAGTGCCATCTCACGTAGGAAACTGTAATCTTGTTTGAAATCAGCCTTATGCTCGGCAACCTTATTATCTAAACGAACAATTTTAAGTACTAAATTACCCGACTCGTCGTAGGTACGGAACGGTGCCGATATCTCGCCCACTTTTAATGTGCTAAGTGCCTCATAATCGCCTGCTAAGTCGTTCACAAAGAAGAATGTAGATTTTAACTCTACCGAACCATAATAGTTTGCCTCTTTGCTATTTACCATAGTACCACCAATCTTACTTGTATTCTCGTCGTCTGAATACTTTGTTGCCGCCTCGGCAAATGTTAGTTTACCATCAATCACCTCTGTACGTATAGAGTCGAGCTTAGCTGTACCCTTTTGAATATCTTCAAGATTAAACTTTGTACGCATTAAGATATGTTTAATGTTATATTTATCTCCACTCTTCGAGACAAGTTGAATGATATGGAATCCCTCCTCTGTTTCGATAATATTAGACACCCCACCAATAGGTAGAGATACCATAGCATCAGCAAACTCCGAAACTACCATCTGAGGAGTAACACTCATATTACCTCCACGCTTTGCACTATCATGCTCTGAATAGAGGGTTGCAAGTGCCGAGAAATTTGAACCATTCATAATCTGCTCTCTCATCTCAAGTAATCGCTCTTTAACAGCACTACGAGTCTCCTCAGTTGAAGGAGCCTTAATCATAATCTGCGAATATTCGTATTGCTCAGGAATCAGAGGAATAGAATCTGCATCAACACTGGCAATAATCTTCTTCACCTCTTTAGGGGTGATAATAACTTTACTACTAATATCTTGTTGCATCAATTGCGCCAACATTTGTTCACGCATTTGATCCATCAAATCAACACGAATCATAAATAGAGGCTTACGGTAACGTGCCTCAAGAGCCTGAATCGAACCAAACTGCTCCATTAATTGAGAAATTCTGTTCTCAACAGCGCTTAGTACATTAGCAGGAGGAAGCTCTAAAGAGTCTAACTCCGCTTGTGCTGCTAGTAACTTTTGAGTCATCATTGTATTAAGTAAAGAGCCTATCTCCTCATCACTCAAACGCTCAGAGAATGGAATGCCCGACTGCTCTTTCATATATGCTGCGGTCATTTGCAAATCTGATTGAAGAATCATTCTATCACCAATAACAGCAATAACCTTATCTGCAATCATTACCTCTTTATTTCCACTTTGCGCATACCCCTTAAACGAAACAATGCTAGTTAGCATAAATAGCGCAATTAAGCCTAAAAAATTCTCTTTCATATAATTAATCTATAATTTCAATAATTTACTGTAATTTAATCGAAGCTTTACCTCGTTCAATAGCTTTATTATAAAGACTATCTTTAACCCCTTCGATATAGTTATTTTGACGTTCTAAAAGTATTGCACTCTTAATCATACCCTCGCTAACCTCACGTGGAGCAACACTACCCTCTAGCCTCTTATCAACAATATCTACCAAATAGAGTTTACCCTCGCCCTTGAATTGGTGAACACCGTTACGTTTAAGTAACACCTCCACTTTCGACTTACTGAATGGCAAATAACTAGCCACATCACTAAAAGGATGCCAACCACCAGACATATCTTTCTCGAAAAAACCGTCCCTATGTGCAAGCGATTGAATATCAATATATTCATCAACACTTCTTGAGCGAAATTTCTTTATTAACACATCAATATCGTTATATGTTTCAGGTACAACAATAACTTTTGCCTTAACCATACTATGACTTAGCGTATGGCGAGAGCTATTTGCTTTATAATATTTATCTATCTCACTACTACTAACATTTATATTCTCGTTTTTAGTATACTCCGCCTCGAAAATATCTACATATAACTGTTTACGATACTCCTCTACCCTCTTTTCAATATCTGCACTATAACCGTTATATTTACTTTCGCTATATACTTCAAGTAATCTACTTTTAATCCACTCTTTAGCATAACTCTCGATAATCAAAAGTGAATCTTCAGCTGTAACACCATCAAGATTTAGACCAGGCACATCACGTAGATAAAGATTAGTAGAACCCATCTCGGCCACTACACGACCCTCTTCGCTATCCCTAAATGTGATAGGACGACAGCCCAAAAGAGCCATCACCGTAATGAAGTATATATAATAGTAGCACTTATGCATCATCTAGCAAATCTGTAAATATTTGATTTAGTCACTTAAACCGCACAAATTTAATGAAAAAAAATGAGTTTTCATAGTTATACTAAAAAAAAGTGTCTTTTTTCATATCTAACTCGCCAATTTATGGGCACACTATTTGATAATAGTTGATAAATATTAAAAAAAACAATAGAATTAATTATAACTTTTTAAATATATTTGGTATCTTTGCTAAATAACTATTTAATTTAATACTATGACCGATTTAGAGATTGCCAGAGAGGGCACAATGAAGCCTGTCACCGAGATAGCTGAGATGCTAGGAATAGATTCGGATAACATCGAACTGTACGGTAAATATAAAGCTAAACTTCCGCTTAGCATTAGCAAACAAGAGCCTAAAGGCAAGCTGATACTTGTATCAGC
>CAYJHM010000061.1:2749-10654 GCA_964369935.1 uncultured Rikenellaceae bacterium | reverse complement strand
TATTTATTAATCGATGCTATCGATTCGTTAGAGAATAGTTCGAAAGGAATAGAGGGTAAGCTTAAACAGTGCCTCAAAAGTGTTGGTTCTAGTAGTTTAAATAGCATACCAGCTATTCAACCAACCAATAATATGGAGCTAGATATAAGTGTTGTTCCTGTTGGTATGCGTATCGAGCCATTCACAAAATCATTTGTCTTGCACACAGGAATCGATTACCCTTTACCAGAGGGATGCAGGGTGTATGCAACAGCAAACGGCGAGGTGAGTAGTGTATTATCGGGCGATAATCAGGACGATGGTTCGATTGTTATTGAGCACGGTAATCGTTATACCACAACTTATCGTAATCTATCTAAGGTGACAGTTAAAAAGGGCGATAAAGTAGAGCGTGGTGATATTATTGGTTATAGTGGCAATAGTGGAAAATCATTCTTGCCTCATCTTCACTACGAGATACGTTATCGTAACCGAATTTTAGATCCGTTCGATTTTTTCTTTGGCGAACTTACACCTCACGAAATAGATAGGCTATCTAGAGAGTCGTGGCAGAATCTGCAATCGTTTGATTAGGCTAATTCGCAAAACTCTAGTTCAAGAAGGCTTTTCCCATAAGCACGTCATCTGCGGCACATTCTCTTACTCGCAAGAGTAATGCACCACAGCTAACGCACTTATGGAAAAAGCGGACACTTTGGGCTGCGTTCTAATAAAATATTACCCCCATTTTTGAGGTAATTCTCAGAAATGGGGGTAAATATTAGATTTTAGTTAAATATGTAGCTTTAAATATCTACCAACTTTTTAAGGGGCGACTAATTAGAATACCCCTGCATAGTAGGCATCGGCTGCACCTTTAATAGTTGCTCCCAATTTAAATCCATCAGGGCTAGTGCTTGTTGTGTCGAACATGTAGATATTACCACTGCCATCAACTGGGCAGATAGCCATATATAGTGTTGTTCCCTCTAAACGAGAACTCTGATACTCCCACATATCCATATTTGATGGGATGTTAAGTCGTATAGCCGTTTTGCTATTTAAATCTACACGAGCGAGTCCCCAATTGTTACCATCATCGCCTTTCTCTTCGCGGAATGGCACATAACCGATACCATTGCCTACATAGTGCCAACCAGCAGCTGCAATATCGTACGACGAACTAAGAGCAGTTTTTAAATCGAAAACATAACTGTTATCATACTGCCCGTTTGTTATCTTTAGGATATGTGACTTAGTCATTGACAGTTGATATAGATCATCTTTGTTCGAACCTGTTCCACCGTATGAGTATAGCGGGCGAGAACGGAATCCATAGGTGTCGCCATCTGTATCCATAGCTGTTTCAATAATCGTAGGATTAGCATATGAAGGATAATCCATAATTAGAACACCAGCACGACCTTTAGTACCATCGCGCGAAGTAGGATCATCAGCTTTAGCTCTACCTCTGGCTATACCGAAATATATCTTATCTCCTTGGATATATGGCATATGTACGCGCCATACGTAAGTATTCTCTGCAATATCGTAGGCATTGCGTGGTAATTCAACTGTTTTAGTCTCCTTAATCACCATCTCTTTTAGGTCGATAATTGCAAACCTTAATTCAGATTTTGTGTAGGTGTAAGTTGTGCCGTCGCTACTATATTGCGGTGTTGTAACAATATTGTGCGCCGAAGCTAACTCGTCTGTTAAATACGAGCAACGGCCATAAGCAGAGCCAATAGCATCGGTTAGAGATAACTGAATACCTACACTTTCATAGCTTGCTCCGCCTTTTACTACATACTTGTCAAATGTACCAGCGCCGTAGCTATAGTTATAAAGGTGTACTCCATCGCTAGATGTAAATGTGTAAGCAGAGCGAACTGAAGGGGTCTCGAATCCTTTACTTCCATCAATCTCTCCTGTTGTAAGGTCGCTTAGTGCCTGCGCATAACTAGGTGTTGAACCCTCGTCGCTAGCACACCAAACAACATTAAATAGTTTGCCGTCTGCAGGTAGTGTTGGATTTTCAGGCGTATCGTTCTTATCACACGATATTGTTCCTAATAGTGCGAAAGCACCGAATAATAATGTTCTCTTTTTCATTTTTTTATTATAATATTTTAAAATTAATCTTAGCAAATATAAGTCTACCAGGTTTCTGAAGAGCATAGTTATCAAATAACTGCTCGTTAAATATATTTTTACCATCTATACTGATACTAACCTTATCACTTGGAAAGTTATAAACTACACCTACATCGTGCGATAATTGCGACGGTATTGTTGCCTTTCCTGCCACTCCTAGGCTCTCCCAGTTCTTAAAAAACTCGTGTGTGTAGTTAATGTGGTATATGAGCATAAACTTCGAACCTCTTTGAAATAGATTATCAATCCTATATGTGAAGCCGCCGTTCGATGTAAGGTAAGGCAAATTACGTAATCTATCTTGATACCATAAGTACTCTGCTCCGTTAGCATCGAACTGTAGGTTGAAACGTGTATCTGCATACGAAACAGTTCCGGTAATAGTTAATTTGTCATTGTAAATATATCTCATCTCAAAATCAACCCCTTTACTTAATATTTTACCAATATTTTCGAAGTTGTAGGTCTCATCACCAGTATCTATCTCAGCTCTTTGAATCATATCCGTAACATCACGATAGAATATATTAAATCCTCCTCCCAGATTGTGTAAGCCAAGCTCGATAGGTTTCACTGTTGCCCCAAAATTAATATTTATACTGTTCTCTGGGCGTATGTAATAATTTGGCATAACATTATCTGATGTGTTACCAATCATTTCGGTGATACTAGGTAAGCGCAATGCCTTTTCGGCTGATAGATTAAGGCGTAAAGTAGAGGTAAGTTTATAAGATAAGGCTGTACCGTAACCATTACCATCCATATCGGTCTCGATAGTTTCAGGGACCAATTTTCCAGTATTGTCGGCAACGGGATCGGTGAGTGCTAAATCTTGATAGAAGTATTTGTAGAAAAGAGATAAACTTAATCTATCATTAAAAAATTTAGTATCGTACGAGACCGATAGTGCGTATTTATTTATATAACGTGTATCAGTCAAGCTCTGTGCTAAGATCGATAACATAGGATCATCAATATCACGTGTAAATTTATATAATGAACCACTTAGCGATATAGTGTGTTTATCCTCTCGATCGATAGCATACTTGATGGTTGTGCGGTTGTTAAAATTATTCTCAAGACTAGCAGCTAAGGTTGCTGTGCCACCTTCGCCAGATGTAGCCCAATGAACAATCTCCCCATTAATATTCGTTACGGGTTTACCCGTCCAATCGTATTTAACATTAGTAGTGTCGATTATTGTACGATCAGTGTAAGAGTATGAAAAATCACTTCTTACATCTAATCGAGGTAGTATATCGCTCTTGCTATAGCTAAGATTCAACACGTATGACTCTTGTTCACTACGACGCTTGCCATACACTGTTTCCATGGTTGCGCCAGTCTGTACCCCCTTGTCAATATTTGATATATTAAGATTTAGCCTTACATCATCTGCCCAACTAAGGTTTGTGTATCCTATATTTGTATTTGCACCTATAGTTTTGTACTTATCGTTAAAACGCTCGGCAGTAATATGTTCTACACGACCAGTTTCTGGGTTAGTTACAAATACTGCATCGCCCCACACCTTATAGCTGTTATCGCTCGAGTTGTAAAAGGCAGTACCCCCAGCAAAAAAACCACTCTCTTTGTCTGTGTATTGCCCATTAATATCAAAATTGTGTGTATTTAATGAACCGTACGAATAAGATGAGCTAAGAGAACTCTCGCCACCTCTTTTGGTAATAATATTTATTGCGCCACCCAATGCATCATCGGCTAGATATGAAGGGATAACGCCCTTATACACCTCAATACGATCGATAGTAGAAGGAGGTAGATTAGAAACAGAGAACGAATGACCATACGAACGAATTGGTACTCCGTTAATATATACCTTAACCGAGCTTCCTGACAATCCATTAATGATGTACTCTGCCTCAGAGCCCATTCCTCCACTTTGGCGAATCTTAACACCAGCCGAGCGATTAAGTAGCTCTTCTGTTGTAAAAGTGCGCGCTGCTGTTTGGGTGGTTGTAATATTATTTACAGCGTAACCCTGTTCTTGACGTAATTGAGTATTAGATTTTCCCTCAATATTAACATCATCAATATCAATGTTCGAGTTCGATAGTTCGATAATAATACTCTTAGTATCGCCTTGGTTTATAGTAAATTCTGCGCTCCACTCCTCGAAGCCCAACGAACTACAAGTTAATATGTGATTACCCGATGGTACAGTTAATGTGTACTCTCCATTGTCGTCTGTCATTGTAGCATACGTCCCTCCATTTCCAATATATAATGAAGCGTAAGCCACAGGAGTTTTGGTCTCTTCCGAATAAACCTTACCCTTTATAACACACCGAGAGGTAATTTGTTTGGTACCTCTCTTCTGTTTTGTTTCATCGTTTGCCGCATATAGTGTTGTTGATAGTAATGCAGCTAATAATATGTATGTAATGTATTTCATAAATCAAATTTAGCAACTGCAAAGCTAGTTATTAAATTTAATCTATACAATCACTATTTCTAGGGATAATATATATTAATAATATGGTAAAATACTTAAATTGTAGTATGCAAACTATAGAAGGGGTGCCGTAAGGCACCCCTTCTATAGTTTATCTGAAATGTGTTACAGCGCAAATACCACCCTAATAGTTGCCCATACTGGAACTGGCTTGTCACGCTGAAGGCCTGGTGTCCACGTTGGGGCAGTCTCCAATATACGTATTACCTCGTCGCTTAACATTTTATCAGGTGATGATATAACAGATATTCTTGTTATTTTTCCATCTACACCAATCGCGAAACGGATAGAAACAGCACCTGTAATTCTACTATCCTGTACTATCTGAGGATATACAACGTTTTTTTGTACCCACATACGGAATGCGTTTTGGCTATCTTTAATGTTGTCATGTCCTCCAAAAGTAGGGTCTACCTCGGCCTTAAATATCGGAAGGGTCTCCAATATTAATATATCTCCTCGGTTAGGTATACCAACAGGTAAGCCTGCATAGTTTGGTTTAAGCTCGTCGGTCTCGGGGTTGAATAAATCTGTCTCCTCAATCACTAAATCATTCTCAACAATCTCGATTTTGTCTGCGATAGATGGTGCAACTACTTTTGCAACCTTCTCTTTCGGAGTCTGTTCGTCTCTTATTACTGGTGGTAATTCCATTATTACATCGCTATCTTCAACATCTGGTATAACAATATCAATCTTTCCTTGTGTGATATTAAAGATACCAAAAATAGCTACTAGGGATAGCAGAAGTCCTACTTTTGCAAATATCCCTTTCTTTGCCTGCAAATCGACTTTCGTCGCCTTTTTTTCTTTCATAACAGTAATTTTAATAAAACATTCATTGAACGAAAACTATGAAACCTTTAGTTTGTGAGTAGAGTTCTCTTCATACCTGTTTTTTTACTAGTTATTAAAGTATATCGATTTCCTTTAAAACGTCCTAAATACAAAAAAAATTGTGATAAAGTAGAATATAAAACAAAAGAGGTGCTATAAAGCACCTCTTTAATATTACATTACCTATATGTGATTATAGAGCAAATACCACCCTAATTGTTGCCCATACTGGAACTGGCTTATCACGCTGAAGACCTGGAGTCCAAGCTGGAGCAGCCTTCATTACACGAATTACCTCGTCGCTTAGTAGCTTATCAGGAGATGATAGAACAGATATCTTAGTTATCTTTCCATCTACACCAATAGCGAAACGGATAGATACCGCACCTGCAATGTTACTCTCTTGTACTATCTGAGGATATACCACATTTTTCTGTACCCACTTACGGAACGCATTCTGGCTATCTTTAGAGTTCTTGTGACCACCAAATGTAGGGTCTACCTCTGCTTTAAATACAGGAGCAGGATCCTCAAGTAGTAGGTCTCCATCATTAGGAACACCAACAGGTAAACCAGCAAAGTTAGGCTTAAACTCGTCTGTCTCAGGGTCGAATAGTTCTGTCTCCTCAATCTCTAAATCGTTCTCAACAATCTCAATTTTGTCGGTGATAGATGGAGCAACAACCTTTTGAACCCTCTCTTTAGGGGGCTCCTCTTCGCGTGTTACTGGAGGTAGATCCATTACTAATTCCTCTTCCTCAACCTCAGGTATATCAATCTCTATCTTACCTTGCGAGATATTAAAGAGACCAAAAATTGCTAACAGAGATAGGAACAGACCAATCTGCACAAACATCCCTTTTTTTGCCTGCAAATCGACTTTCGCCGCCTTTTTTAATTCCATAACTATAATTTTATTATTCTACTTAATCAATATCTTTACCCGATACACTTACGTTACACTACTAATTACTAACGAGTAACAAGCAGTGTAAATTGCTACTACACATTACAAATTTGCGTTAGAGTACCCATTTATATAACGACTTCGCACTATATACGCCGCAAATATATAAAAAAATATTCATATAAAATAACAAAACAGCTAAAAAATATAATTTTTTTATGCTCAACTTAGAAACTGTTTATAATTTTCTTTTAGTTTTTCAATTATAGCGGCAATATTTTTGTATAACCATACTCTTTAAAAACTACAAAGTATGGAGAGTATTTTAGCACTACTATTTTTTATGACCTCTACTCCTAGCGATACGTTAAAGCATAGCGAGTATATCTTCCAGTTTGTTGAGGGGAGAGATATGTTCTACTCGCCCTATAAAAATAATAGACTCACAATCGAGCAGATGCTTAATCACTACTCGCAGGTTGATTCGTTATTTAAAGATGGCAAGGCTCTTATTCGTGTAGCGAGTTATGGAACGGAGGCACGAAATAATCAATCGCCACGTGCACTAGCACATATTCAACGTAACAGAGTAAAGAGTGAACTTATTACTCGAGCAGGGGCAAACGAAGATATGTTTAAAACATATAAATATAATCCTGAGCCATCTCCTGGGCTAGGGTTGAAAAATGTGGTGATAGTATCATTTCCCCATTTCATTGAGGTAGAGAGCAAGCCTACAACTGCTGCTGTTGCCTCTCGGCCTGAAATTCAGATTGTTGAATCGCCACTGGATGCGGTTAAGCATAACAAATCGGTTGTATCAATAAGCGATTCGATAATTGTACAACAGCCCCAACGTAGAGATAAATTTTATGGCTCTACAGGTGTAGGTGTAGCTTTTGGCAGAAGTACGTTGGCATCGATTACCGAATCGAAATTTAGGGTGGGGTTACTGTTACATCAATCTTTTGGTGTTGAGCTTAATGATATATTTTCGCTTGAGGCGGTTGTGCGATATGAATATCTAAAGCTAGGGGTACGAGGATGTTGCGAATGTTTATACTATGCCGATAACGAACGATATTTTGCTCCTGTGGCAGGGGTGAAAAGTTATAGCTACACTAGTTTGTTATCAGCAATCAACCTATACGAGGCAGGGGTTATGTGTGGAATAAATACGGTGCCTCTTTGGTGTAGCAAATCGAAGTGGAGAATGGTTGTAGCCCCCTATCTAGGGGTTGCTTTCTCTAACACCAAGCTAAAGAGTAATAGCGAACGGTTAGATAGTGGTGATAGTACACATTTAGCATTTGGGGGGGTACTATCGGCTAGTTATCGAGTAGGGCGAGGGGTCTCGCTTCGGTTTTCAACAGGATTTACTCACCTAACAGGCGATAAGATAGATATTATGCCACCAACCGAGCACCGAAGTAATCATATTTTAAATACATCACTATCAATTATCTACTATTTATAGCTATGAAGCACAATACGTTACTATATATTATAACTTTACTGGTTGCGCTCTCGTGCAGTAGAGATTGTCACC
>CAYJHM010000061.1:0-2703 GCA_964369935.1 uncultured Rikenellaceae bacterium | reverse complement strand
TGCCCTGACGGTTAAAAGTGATAACTGGACAGTAGGTAGTGGAGTAGTGGTGGGGTTCGATACTCAAGCTCTGCCCTCAACTACCGAGTATAACAATGTTCACATACTTTTTTTCGATCAGCAACAGAGAGTATTTAGCAGCTACTATTATACCGATATGAAGCAGCTAGCACTAACACGATTTGCACTTGGTGAGGGAGGATATAGTGTTTTGGCTATGTTTAATACCGATATGGGTGTGTTCGATGAATTAATTGCCTCTACTGCTAACGGTGATATTGGCGAATTGGCACTTCCTGAGATATATAAATTTATCAACGATATGCAGCAGCAGCAAAGCTATCCTGATATTGTGTGCGGAACAGAGAGTTTTGAGGTTAGTAGCGGCGAGATTAAGCAGGTAATTATCCCTTTGTCGGATAAGCCAATCTCGTTGATAATTAATAGTGTGCAACTACATCTTAACTACCCTTCAACCGATATGCCCCACTATACCCCCTCTACTCGCGCTGATGTTACTCCGCAAGCTCGTGCTATAATCGAAGTGTGTGTAAAAGGGCAATCAACAAGGGTTCTAAGGTTGAACGGTGTAGTAATAAATGATAGCGAACCGATTGAGGTTATGTTGCCCGACGGAGAGTATATAGTTCATATATGGAGCGATTATACACATAACCCACTAAGCGATTTGCACTATGATACAAGTAATTTAAGTAGTATATCGGTGGCAGATGTTGATGAGTATATAGCTGGCACGCCTCATAAAGAGGGGTTTGCAGCTACCTATCCCCTTACAGTAAGCGGCAGCGGAAGTCATAGTGTTGATTTATACCACCCATTTGCGCAATATAGGGTAATAGCTACCGATCTAGAGGAGTATATTAAACTAGTTGATAGTGATAATTATCCACCGATTGAGGATTTAGATATTGATATTAGCTACGAGGGATTTTTCCCAACTGCATACGATGTAACAGACTCGTCGTTAGCAGGTGCCGAGGTGGGATACAGCTATCAGCACGGAGCAACAGTAGTAGATGCTAATAGTGCATTAATAGGGTCTGATTATATTCTGGCTCTTAGTAGCGAGTCGAGTGTTAGGGTTACAATTATCATATCCACCCCCGAAGGTAAGATTATTTCTCGACAATCAGGCCGTGAAGTTAAATATCGAGCAGGTTATTTAACTACTCTATATGGCGATTTTCTAACAGCTGGGGTAGGTGGTGTGGTTGTAGATACCGAGTGGGAAGATGAATACTATGTAACATTTTAACGAAATTTGGAATATATAGTTAAATAACTTATTTGCCTCGCATACTGTTTTGCACAGTGTTTGTTTAATGTATTGAACTGTTTTTTACCTAGAATACAGGTTATTGTATATATTAATTTAATTAATTATTTATGAGAAAACTATTATTTTTAGCTCTAGGAATTAGCACCGTGCTAATGAGCTGTCAAAAAGAGGGCATTAATATGCCTGCCATTGAGGGTGAGACCTTCTCTGTAACGATTGATAATGGGTTATCTACTCGTGCTGGCGAAGTGCCTACCCGTTTTATTATGGAACTCTATGAGTTAAATCCATTGGGAGCGTTAGAGGGTGCACCCGTTGCACGTATCGAGCACACAACAGGTTCGTTTAATGTGGCACTAGATAATAATGTGCAATATACGGCACTATTTTTTGCCGACTATGGCACTCCGTTAGCAACCAACACTAACGAGTACAATGCCGACGATTTAACTAAGGTGAGAATAAATAAACAGACCACCAAACCAGCATTTGCAGGCTCTGTAACTTTTACATACGACCTCTACGATATTAATAAGAGCTACCTCAGTACTACGCTCAAACACGCAGTTGCCGAGGTTAATTTTATTCAATCAATCGATTTAACACGTAGTGATAACACCCTAAAAGTCTATTTCTTTGATACCTATATGTTAAATATTTTTGATGGTAGTGTTACAAACCTCAATTCGATGCAGGAGTGCGGATTTATGTCGGTAGGTAAACTTAGTGCAGATGAATTAATTGGTACTACTTATATTATAGCTAATAGCGAAAATCAAACAGTAATGAAGCTGCAATACACCTTTAATAACGAGGTGTTAGATAAAGAGATTAATAATGTGCCCTTTCGTCGCAATTGCCGAACTAATATTAAAGGAGCATTTAGTTCAATATATGGAGCAGCAATAAGTGTAACAACAAATAATGTATGGGAATAAATCAATTGTGCCACATAATAAAAAATATGATTATGAAACAGAAAATAGGTTCGATTATAGCTCTTTTTATGGCCATTATTGTAGTGGGTTGTCAGAGTGAGAACACAATAGAGGCTAATACGGCCAAAAACTACACATTCAAAGTAGAGACAAACAGTAGCGAGTTAGCAACACGTAGTGGCTCATCAGTTGCGGCGCGCTATCTTATGGAGATATTTCTTGATAAGGATTACACACAACCTGCAATAGAGCAGCAGAGTAGTGGTAGCGGAATATTCAATGTAACACTTGATATGAGTAGGGAGTATTATGTACTATTATGGGCTGATGTAGCTGGTGGAGATGTTGTTTATAATACCTCATCACTAAAAAATGTATCTATTATTGGTGAAAATGCTCCCGTCGAGGCGTGGGCAGGAACAGGGGTAATTAGCGATGATGCAAATAGTAATATTAGTTTTACAA
>CAYJHM010000060.1:0-10675 GCA_964369935.1 uncultured Rikenellaceae bacterium | reverse complement strand
GGGAATTATCCACTTCTTGGGGCAAGGTTGTGCTCTACCAACTGAGCCATTTTCGTTAATATTTTTTTAACCTTACCAAGGTTGGGAATTATCCACTTCTTGGGGCAAGGTTGTGCTCTACCAACTGAGCCATTTTCGCATTTTTGTTTCTCAACCCTGCGAAGGTTGTGCTCTAGCAACCGAACTTTTTCGCCTAGTGCAGTGCAAAGTTAAATAATTAATTAATATTATGCAAACTTTTTTTGCAAAAAAATTATATTTATGTTTCATTATATGTATAATACCCTGATAATCAAACAAAAAATATTTTATTTTATTTACATAAAAAACTAATCCTCTTCTTCTGTTTGTTGCGACTGGCTAGATATTGCCATACCAGCTGCTACTGCTGTTGTGAATGCTAGTTGCAGATTATAGCCCCCCGTATCGGCATCTATGTCGAGCACCTCGCCTGCAAAATATAAACCTTTTACCTTTAACGATTCCATAGTTATAGGGTTCACTTCATTGGTTGATACTCCTCCTACGGTTATGACAGCCTCTTTAAACCCTCTATTTGTGATTACAGGCAGCCTGAACTTCTTTAAGCAATCAATTAGCGAATTTAGCTCGTGTTTCGACAACTGTGATACTCTCATATTAGGTGATAAGTTACAATAATTAAGTAATTGAGACACTATTTTTTGAGGTACAAGTTTACGTAGTAGCTCACTACACTTTAATGTAGGCTTAGCCTCTAGCTCGCGAGATACCCTACCCTCTAATTTAGTTTGCGATAGCCCTTGCTTCATATCAATCACAAAATCAATATCCGAACCATCATATAAGGCAGATACCGCCTCGCGTGATAAACGATATATTGCACCTCCGCCGATACCGAAATTAAAGAACTCCACCTCGCCTATCTCTTGTGCTACCTCTGTACCATTTATCTCTAATTTAATGGCTATATTCTTTAATACTAACCCCTTTAACGACGAATGGAATGGATAACTAACCTCGAAAGGTACAAGGGCAGGCATTAATGGTACTATTGTGTGTCCTAAATCGAAAGCAAATTTGTAACCATCGCCTGTCGAACCTGTTGATGGATAGCTCACCCCGCCCGTTGCTATCACCACACTACGGGCAGACACACGATCGTTAGATAATTCGACACCCAACACCTGACTGTTTGATTTATCGGTAATAATACCCTTTACCTCGCTCTTTAAACGAGTATGTACACCTAATCGCTTAAGTTCACGCTCTAGTGTGCGAACTACATCCCACGCATCACCCTTAGCTGGGTAGACACGACCACCCTGCTCTGCTTTGAGCTCTAACCCCATCTCGTAGAACATATCAACGAGGGCAAAGTTATTAAAAGCATCAAAAGCAGGAGCGATAAACTCGGCACCTGCACGCACTTTAGATAGGAAAGTATCTCTATCTTTATTATTGGTTATATTACAGCGCCCTTTCCCTGTGATACGTATCTTACGACCACACTTCTCCATCTTCTCGAGCAGAACAACACTCAACCCCCTTTTGGCAGCAGTGGCGGCGCATGCCATTCCAGCTGCTCCGCCACCGATAACTATAACGTCGTATATCATTTTGTAAAAGTTATGCTTAAACTCCTGGTTTATAAGCTGCATTCAAGTTATCAAGTATCTCTTTAGTCACATCAGTAGATGGATCAGCAGCTAGTACTACATTCATTGACGCACTAGTATTGAGAATCATTTTATATTTTTTTGTCTCGTTGTAGCTTTTAATGTAGGTACGGATACTCTCCGATACTTTATTCATCATTACCATCTCCTCCTCGCGTAGCTCTGCTAGCTTAGCATCACGGAACTCAAGAAGTAACTTCTGCTCTTGCTCTAACTCTTGCTGACGAATTTGTGCCTCGGTACGAGTAAGAAGCCCCTTATCTATCTTGTTTTGGAATGTTTTAAGGTCTAATTCGAACTTAGCACCCTTACTATTCAATTCACGCTCTACCTTCTCGGCTTTGACAGTAAACTCTTCATTTAGGTCTTTAAACATCTGATACCCCTGAATTAACGAATCGGTATTGATATAGGCAACCCCATCGAAAGAGGTATCTACCACCCTGTTAGCCGACACGTTACTACCTGATACGGCATTTGTTGCTGTTGTATTATTACAAGCAGTAGTAAGAAGTGCCATCATTGCAGCGGCAACAAAAAATAGTTGTTTCATAATCTTATCTGTTATATTTATCATTTAATTGGTTACAAAAATAGTAATTTTAATTCTAATTGCAACTTTTTTTATGCTATAATTGCATATAATCATCGATAATATGCCTATCAAGCTAAAAAAAACTACACTGCATTCAGGGCAAACGCACGAAAAATTAAATTTAATCAATAAACTACCTCGTTTGCCCTAAAGCGAACGAGAGTGAGCGTCGTGAGGAGCTTAAAGCGACGAAACGGTTTTTTGCAAGGCTGAATGCCGAGCTTTTTTTTCAAAAAAGCGTAATTTACAGAAAAATAGACCTGCAATTTAGGTACACCTTAAAAATATTTTTCGTTCGTTTGCCTTGACACTGCATTATCTACTATTGTTATTTAAAATATTTTTTTATACCTTTGCATTATTATTAATTTTAGAATTTACAAATTATGAATTTACTATTTATATCTGGTTTTGGAATGCAGGAGATACTGCTGATACTGCTTGTTGTGTTGTTATTTTTTGGGGGTAAGAAAATTCCTGAACTGATGCGTGGTATGGGTAAGGGTGTTAGAAGTTTTAAAGAGGGAATGAAAGATATAGAGGGGGATTTAAAGATTGACGAGGGCTCGAAAGAGAATAAAGAGCAAGAGTCGGATAAAAAATAATTAGAAATGGCTGAGGCAAAGGAAGAGAATAGGGCCTCGTTTTGGGAGCATCTGGATGTACTACGAAAATCACTCTGGCGTGTGATTGTTGTAGGGCTTAGTGCTGCTATTGCTGCCTTTTTCTTTAAAGAGGAGATATTCACATTTATTTTTGCTCCTCGTAACAGTGACTTTATTACCTACTCGATTTTTGATCAGGTTCTCTCGTTTTTTGGGGTTGCAACTAGCCCAATGAACGAGTTCGCTATTAAGCTTATCAATACCCAATTAACTCAACAATTTATTGTTCATATTCGTGTGTCTATATATGCAGGTGTATTACTAACCTGCCCATATATAATATACGAGCTTTATCGATTTATTGCCCCTGCTCTATATAGTAACGAAAAGAGATACACCTTTGGAGTGGTTACAAGTGGTTATATTATGTTTTTGATTGGTGTAGCTGTGAATTACTATGTAATTTTCCCTCTAACACTCAAATTTCTGGGAACATATCAAGTGAGTAGCGACGTAACGAACGAAATAGTGCTAACATCCTACATATCAATGTTTATGATGTTAAATATTGTTATGGGTGTGGTTTTCGAGATTCCTATAATAGGTTGGATTCTATCTCGTGTAGGAGTTATTAATGCTGCTATGTTACGTAAATTCCGCAAACATGCCATTGTAGTACTATTGATTGTAGCGGCTATTATTACACCTACTTCAGATGTTGTAACCCTACTGATGGTTATGCTACCAATGTATATTCTATACGAATTTACAATATTAATAATAAGATTAACTAACAAGAAAGAAGATGTTAAAACTGATTAGAAAAACTTTAGCTACGATAATATTCGTGGGGGTTACTCTGCTCTTCCTTGATTTTACAGGGTGCACTCACAGTTGGTTAGCGTGGCTTGCGAAGATTCAATTTCTTCCTGCCGTATTAGCTCACTCATTTATTTTGGTGGCTATAATTGTAGTCGCTACACTACTTTTTGGTAGGCTATATTGTTCGGTAATATGTCCACTTGGAGTATTTCAAGATGGTGTAGCTAAATTAGGAAAGAGGGGTAAAAAACTACCATACACCTACTCGAAAGCTAAATCAGTATTACGCTACTCACTGTTAGGCATTGTGGTGATTGCCTTGATTATTAATATTTCAGTAATAATATCTATCTTAGACCCTTATGCTGCTTATGGCAGAATTGCGAATAATATATTTCAGCCAATATGGATTTTTGGAAATAATATTCTTGCATCAATAGCAGAACATTATGATAGTTACGCTATCTACACGCAAGATGTATGGATTAAGTCTACCTATGTTTTTGTCGTGTCGTTAATCACACTATTTGGGGTAGCTTTCTTGGCGTGGCGAAATGGCAGAACCTACTGTAACACTATCTGCCCTGTAGGTACGCTTTTAGGGTTAATCTCTAAATATTCACTTTTTAAAGTGCGAATAGATAGCGAAAAATGTAATAAATGCTCGCTGTGTGCTCGTAACTGTAAAGCATCGTGTATAGACCACAAAAACTACTCGGTTGATGCTAGCCGCTGCGTTAGCTGCTTTAACTGTATCGACAAATGTAATAAGGGGGCTATTAGCTATACTAACAAGGCAATTAAACCTATTACTGAAGAGACAGAAGAGGAGTCTCGTAATGATTCACGTCGTGAGTTTATTACAACGGCACTAGTATTATCTGCTGCTGTTGCCAAAGCACAAGTGTTACCTAAGCAGGTTGAGATGAAGATGGATGGTGGATTGGCTGATGTGAGCTATATTAAACCACCTATGCGCACTGTTTCGTTATCTCCTCCTGGTTCTGTAAGTTTAAAAAATCTTACTCGTCACTGTACTGCTTGTCAGCTATGTGTTGGGGCTTGCCCTAATGGTGTTCTTACTCCATCGTCGAAGCTAGATAACTTTATGCAGCCCGAAATGAGCTTCTCTCGTGGATATTGCCGCCCTGAGTGCAATAAATGTGGCGAGGTATGCCCCGCTGGTGCTATTAAACCAATCAGCGTTGATGAAAAGGTATCAACTCAAATTGGAAGGGCTAGATGGATAGAGAAAAATTGTATTGTATCGGCTAAAGATGTTAAGTGCTTTAACTGTTCACGCAAATGCCCTACTGGAGCTATTACAATGGTTGAGAATAGTAGATTTGAGAATAAAATTCCTATTATCGATACCGAAAAATGCATCGGTTGTGGTGCCTGCGAGAATTTATGCCCAGCACGTCCTTATAGTGCTATGGTAGTAGATGGAAATAGTGTTCACCGTCAATTATAATATGTAGGTTATGGCAAATGGTAATAATAACATTAATAGAAGAGGATTTCTAAAGATATTAGGCGGCTCGGCTGCGTCACTCTCGATACTTAGTTGCACTGGTGGCACATCAAAAGGTAATAACTCATTAGCTGATGGGGCAATCCCTACCGATAAAATGAGCTATCGCACCTCACCGAAAGGCGAAAAGATTTCGCTATTAGGCTATGGCTGTATGCGCTGGCCTAAGCTTGATGAACCTGCTGAAGATGGCAATGTGTGCGATCAAGAGAGGGTGAACGAGCTTGTTGATTACTCAATCAAGCACGGTGTTAATTATTTTGATACCTCGCCAGCCTATATGCAAGGGTGGAGCGAGCAAACTATGGGTGTAGCACTTAAGCGATATCCACGTGATAGCTACTACCTAGCTA
The DNA here is from genome assembly GCA_964369935.1 of uncultured Rikenellaceae bacterium. Lineage (GTDB taxonomy): Bacteria > Bacteroidota > Bacteroidia > Bacteroidales > Rikenellaceae > JADFUS01. The sequence goes on along the minus strand of CAYJHM010000060.1, from coordinate 5,108 downwards.
CTAAACTTTCGAATTTCGATAGCTCGACGTGGAATCGTGAGACCTCTATGAAGATATATCACAACTCGTTCAAGTATCTTCAAACCGACTATATCGACTACTATCTGCTTCACGTTGTGGGTAGGAGTGCTCAGGCTCGATTTATTGATAATGGGATGTTAGATTTCTTAGTCCAAGAGCGTGCAGCTGGACGTATCCGAAACTTAGGATTTTCGTTCCACGGCGATGTGAAGGAGTTTAACGATATGTTGGCTAGGCACAACGATGTGAAATGGGATTTTGTTCAGATACAGCTTAACTACCTTGATTGGGATTATGCTTACCAGATAAATAAGTCGAATCAGAATGCTAGCTACCTGTACGGAGAACTGCAAAAGAGGAATATTCCTGTCATTGTGATGGAGCCACTACTCGGTGGCCGTTTAGCATCTGTACCCGAATATATTGCTGGCAAATATAAGGAAGCGAACCCAAATGGAAGTATCGCTTCGTGGGCTTTTAGGTATGCAGGAAATTTCCCCGATGTTATAACTGTCCTTAGCGGTATGACTTATATGGAGCACCTTCAAGATAATATCCTAACTTATTCGCCACATAAACCATTAAGCGAAGAAAATCTTGAGATGTTAGACGAAGCTGCAAAGTTAATTATGGAGTATAAAGCTATCCCTTGTAACGATTGCAAATACTGTATGCCTTGCCCTTATGGCGTGGATATTCCTGCAGTACTGCTTCACTATAATAAATGTATTTTCGAAAAAAATATAATTGAAGATAAAACAGACTCTAACTACGCAAAGGCACGTAGGGCTTTTCTTATAGGATATGATAGGAGTGCACCAAAGTTAAGGCAGGCAAGCAGATGTACAGGATGTGGAAAATGTAACCCTCACTGTCCGCAGGGGATTGATGTTGTTAAAGAGTTACATATGATAGATGCTTATGTTGAGCGATTATTAATAAATGGTTAGTGATGACAAGACGTGATAATGACATTTCAGATGTTGCTAGTAATGCAGTAATGCAGTTCTTTGTAAATGTACGAAGGCTGTTGTCTGCTAGTGATAAGTTCGAAAGGTTTTTACCGAACAATTTTAGCACTATAATCACCCTATTAGTTGTGGTAGTACTAGCCCTTATTAGTCGTTCGCATACTCAATCAATATATGAAAAGAAGATAGCAGCCGAAGAGAGACTTCGCTCTGCCGAGGCGCAATATAGCCGCAGTAAAGAGGCGTACCATCGTGCTACGCTAAGTAGTTTTATCTCCGACGAGATTGAACGAAGAAAAATAGATATAGAACAAAGTAAGTTTCCTACTATAGTAATTGAGTAGATGAATAGATATAATGATATAGAGCCTGATGTAGACGAGGTATTTGAGAGTGATACGCATGATAACGATGTGTATCAGGATGCCTATATTGAGTCGTCGTGGGACAAAGAGAAGAAGATGCAGATGATTGATGAGCTTAGGCGAAAGGATTGCGCTAAGATATCAAAAAATGCTAATGTAATGCTCTATGTTCTATTTCTGCTCTTTACTATTGTACTAATCAAGATACTTATTCTACAATTTACCGAGAAAGGGGCTGATTTACGAGATAAAGCATTAGATATTAACTACAAATACGAGACTATTCCTGCTAAACGCGGAAATATTATCTCGGCCAACGGCTCGATTATCTCTTCTACCGTTGATATGTATAAAGTATTTATGGATTTACGTAGCGAGAAAGGGCGGCTACCCGACTCTATTTTCTACGATAACTACGAAGCACTTGCCGATTCACTATCATCACTCTTTGGTGATGCCTCGGCTACTACTTATCGTGCGAGGTTACTTGAGTGGCGCAAAAAGGAGTTCGGGAATAAGTTAATATCGCCACCAGGTGAGATGATTGATTATAATCAACTTAATAGGTTAAAAAAATTCCCTATTCTTAATCGTAATCCCGAGCGAGGGGGGGCAAAGGTAACAAAACACTATATTCGTAAAAATTATTATGGAGGTTTAGCTCAGCGTACCCTTGGGCGTGCCGAGACAGAGACTGCTAGGGGGTATGGCATTGAGCGAAGTTTTGATAACTACCTACGTGGAGAAGAGGGAAAACGCTATATGCGTAAAGTGGCAGGTTCGTTATGGATGCCCTCGCACGGAGGCGAAGATGTAGAGCCAAAAAATGGTTTAGATGTTGTTACAACGATAGATGCAAATATTCAAGATGTTGCCGAAAACACACTGCGAGAGTATATTGAAGAGAACAGTGCCCTAAGTGGTACAGCGGTTGTAATGGAGGTCTCAACAGGGCATATACGTGCTATGGCAAATCTTGGCCGCAACCGTAAAGGCGAACTTATCGAGGATTATAATCACGCTATTGCTAACAATGTAGAGCCAGGCTCAACCTTTAAACTAGCTACCCTTATCGCTCTGCTAGAGGATACCCCCGCAACAATCAATACCGAGGTAGACACAAAAAAGGGAAAAGATGTTGTTAATGGAACTAGGGTATCCGACTCGGAACGAAATGGCTATGGAGTTATCCCACTTAAGACCTGTATGAGTAAATCATCGAATATTGGATTTGCTAGACTAGTGGATGATTATTTTCGTGAAAAACCAGGCGAATTTATTGCATCAATTCACAAGTTAGGCATAACCAAACCTTTTGATTTTCAGATATTAGGCGAACGAGCACCTATAATGAAAAGCGACACTGTAAGGGGCTGGAGTAAGGCCGATTTGGTAACTATGTCGTATGGTTACGCCTCGAATTTTACTGCACTACGTATTTTAATGTTATATAACGCAATAGGTAACGGAGGAAAACTTATTACCCCACTAATTGTTAGCGAAGTGCGTGAAAATAACAAGGTTATTGAGAGGTATCAAAGTGAAGTTCTTAACCCTAAGATATGCTCGGATGAGACACTTAGAGAGGTAAAGATAGCTCTCGAGGATGTTATGTTTGATGGTACCGTTCGTAATGTATTTAAGGGTGAAAATTATGTTGTAGCAGGTAAAACAGGAACATCTAGGCAGGTGGGCGAAAATGGACGCTACGAGTCGGAAGATGGAATATATTATCTTTCATCTTTTGTGGGCTATTTCCCTGCTAACGAACCTAAATATAGCTGCATAGTCCAAATTCGCACATTTAAACCCTACGGCGTAACTCGTAACTATTACGGTTCGTCGCTAGCCGCTCCCGTATTTAAGAATATCTCGCACTATTTAAGTACACAAGACGACTGGGGAAGGCGAGCTCGTGATTATGCTGGAACTAAGGAACGTGAACTAGCCAAGGCAATACAGCGAGATATTGATAGGGGCGAAATCAAGGGACAATCAAGCCTAAAACGCTTAACTGCCGATTATAGCGATATGGATGATATTGATTATAACAAAGTACCAATTAATGTTATTGGTAAGGAGGATGAAGTTATCGAACTAATTGATGCTTTTGGGTTATCAAATTCGAACCTTAAATTTAACAATACCATCGATTCAGAGGGCGACCCTGACCGTATGCCTAGCGTTATAGGTATGGGGTTAAATGATGCTATGCTTACACTTGAAGATGCTGGCTTGAAGGTAACGGTAAAGGGATTTGGCAAGGTATACAAACAATCAATCAAAGCAGGTGCTAAAATAAGCAGAGGGAACAAAGTGATAATAACACTACGAAAATAGTACTAGTATGAAATAAATTATGGAATAAAGATACAAAATATTATAACAACTTAAACAAATTAATTATGACAAAAGCTATTCAAAACAGGCTCGCCGAGTCGAAGACAGCTCGTTGGACGGTACTAGCACTAGTATCATTCTTGATGTTATGTGCCTACTACATCAACTATGTGGTATCGCCACTTAAACCTCTGCTAGAGGAGCAACTAAATTGGACAAGTAGTGGATTTGGTTTCTTTGCTGGGGCAGTTGCTTGGTTAAATGTATTTCTATTTATGCTTATCTTTGCTGGTATTATCTTAGATAAGATGGGTTCACGTTTTACAGGAATCCTTGCAACAATAATTATGGCACTAGGTACACTTATAAAGTATTGGGCTATATCGCAGCCTGAACTAGCTGTTGAATCTTACACTATACTTAACTTCTTTGGTATGGATGGGTTTGTTGTAACCGATCAGATAGTGTATGCAGGTCTAGGTTTTGCTCTATTCGGTGCAGGTATGGAGATGGCAGGTATTACTGTATCGAAAATTATAGTTAAGTGGTTCAAAGGGAAAGAGATGGCTCTTGCTATGGGCTTAGAGATGGCATGTGCTCGTATTGGTACTGCTATTGCTATGATTATTGCTCTGCCTGTTGCAAAAATTTCAATTAGTCGCCCTATACTTTTTGGTCTTCTATTTTTGATTTTAGGAGCAGTTTCATTCCTAGTATTTGTTGTGATGGATAAAAAGCGTGATGTTCAAGAGGCGGAAGCATCTGAGGAGAACGAAGAGCCATTCCAAATTAAAGATATTCTATCTATCCTAAAAATGAAGTCGTTCTGGTATATCGCTATTCTATGTATGTTATTCTATTCGGCTATTTTCCCATTCCTTAACTATGCTACCGACTTAATGATTAATAAGTTTGGTGTTGAGAAAGATTTAGCTGGAACTATTCCTGCGCTACTACCATTTGGTACTATCCTACTTACTCCGCTTTTTGGTAATATGTACGACCGTAAAGGTAAGGGGGCAACAATTATGATATTCGGTTCGGCTCTACTTATTGCTGTTCACCTACTGTTTGCTTTACCTATTATATCGTCGTGGGTGTTTGCTATTATCCTAACTATTATGCTAGGAATTGCTTTCTCGCTTGTCCCATCAGCTATGTGGCCATCTGTACCTAAGATTATCCCTATGAATAAGCTAGGAACAGCTTACTCGCTAATTTTCTGGGTTCAAAATATTGGTCTTATGATTGTACCTATGCTAATTGGTTCGGTGCTTGATAAGTACAGTAAGAGTGTTGATGCGGTAACAGGTGCTGTATCATACGATTATACCCTACCAATGCTAATATTTGCTACCCTTGGTGGGCTAGGTATTGTATTCGCTTTCTTATTAAAGCGTGATGATAAGAT
>CAYJHM010000059.1:0-10693 GCA_964369935.1 uncultured Rikenellaceae bacterium | reverse complement strand
TTAGTCTTGGTGGAAGTATCGGCGGAACCGATATTATTGCAATGATAGTAAATAAATACTTAAGGGTTAGCCTTGGTATGGTAATAGTTTATTGCGATGTTATTATAGTTGGTTCGGCCTATTTCATATTTAATGATGTTGCTGCAATTATCTATGGATATGTAACTATGGGTGTGTTAGGTTATACTCTCGATTTGATTATGTCGGGAAATAAGCAAACAACTCAGATAATGATTATGACAAAGCACTACGACGAGATGACAACAAAAATTACATCAACTATGCCACGTGGAGTTACGCTCCTTCGTTCGGTTGGTGGGTACACTCGTAATGATGGTTTTGTAGTAATGATATATTGCAGGCGCAATGAAGTGGGTCTTATCCATAACCTTATACGTGAGGTAGATCCCGAAGCATTTGTTACCAATTCAAGCGTGTCGGGTATCTATGGTAAAGGGTTCGAGGAGCTGCGAAAGGTGAAAGTTTCTAAACAGTAAATGTATTATGGCAAGAAAACAGAAAATATTTAGTGAGATAAAATCATATCTTATAATCACTCTAGGTTTAGCGATATACTGTTTCGCTTGGACTGGTTTATTAGCACCTGCCGAGGTGATGGGCGGTGGAGTGAGTGGTATAGGGTTACTTATCTATCACGCTACTGGTGGGGTAGAGGGTGGCGTACCTATTGGTACATCATTTTTAGTAGTCAATGCTATTCTGCTTATTGCAGGGGTGTTTACTATTGGACCTAAGTTTGGGGCAAAAACTATATTTGCTATTATTATGGCCACAATTCTCCTGCGACTAGGTCAAGCCTATCTTCCAGCTGATATTTTTCAGATATCAAACGATAAGTTTTTAACTAGTATATTAGGGGGTGCACTCTGTGGTATTGGAATGTCGCTCTGCTTTAGCAGAGGAGGAAGTACAGGAGGTACCGATATTATAGCGATGATACTCAATAAATATTTCCGACTAAGTTTAGGCCGTGTTATAGTTTTCTGTGATATTATTATAGTTGGTTCGGCGTACTTTATATTTAATAATGTTGCTGCAATTGTATATGGTTATATTACAATGGGGGTATTGGGTTATACTCTGGATATGATTCTTTCTGGAAATAAGCAGACGGTTCAGCTGATGATTATGACTAAGAAATATAAGGAGATGACAAAGGCGATTACTACCTCGATGCCACGAGGGGTTACTCTTTTAAAATCAATGGGCGGATATACCGAGATTGAGGGGTACGTGGTGATGGTATATTGCCGTAGGAATGAGGTAAATATGATTAGTAACCTTGTTCGTGATGTGGATTCAACAGCTTTCGTAACTACTACAAGTGTTTCGGGGGTTTATGGTAAAGGTTTCGAGGAGCTTAGGCGTAAAAAGATAAATAGTATAAAATAATGAAAATTGATTTTGAACATCTACGTGGTAAAGGACCACTTATTATATCGGTTATAGCGGCTACAATGCTATTTACCTCTTTTGTGTCGCTGTTTTTCTATCCAAAAACTCAAACTTATGAAGACTTAACAACCACTTATGAAGAACTTCCTGAGGTGGTAGAGGATGTAGAGCCAGATTTTTACTACGATATATCATCAGAAGAGGTATCAATCGAGAGTGGTAAAATTAAGCGTGGCGAGTCGCTTACCTCGCTTTTGGGTAGGTACGGAATGACTGCCGCAGATATATATAAGATAGATAGAGCAACAAAAAAAGTATTCGATTCGAGAAGGATGCGTGCAGGTAATAAGTATGATATGCTTATTAGTAAAGCTGACACAACACTAAGCTACTTTATATACAATATAGACAACGTAGAGTATGTTAAGTACACATTTAAGGATACGATTATGGCCGAGAGGATTAAGCGTCCTGTTGAGACCAATCGTAAAACTCTTCAGGTTGATGTTAAATCTTCGTTGTGGGAGTCGGTTGTTGCAGCAGGGGGAAGTGCTTCGCTTGTTAGCTCGATTGAGGATATATTTCAGTGGACAATTGATTTTTATGGAATTCGACCAGGTGACAGTTTTTCGTTTGTTTACGACGAGGAGTTTGTAGATGGAAAATCACTAGGGATAAGCGATATTATTGCCACATCGTACACCCAAAGAGGTAAGAGTATATATGCTTTCCTATATGAGAGTAATGGTAAACGCTCGTATTGGGACGAAGATGGTAAAAGTTTAAAACGTGCCTTTCTTAAAGCACCATTGCGTTTTTCTCGTATAAGTTCGAAATTTACCTACCGTAGATTGCACCCTGTTCATAAGGTTTATAAGGCGCATACAGGGGTTGATTATGCTGCTCCTTCGGGAACACCTGTAATGTCGATTGCCGACGGTATAGTAACCGATAAATTTTATAACCGTGGCGGAGGTAACACTCTTAAAATAAAGCATTATATTGCTAAAGGAAGTTATGTGTCGGGTTATCTTCACCTTAGAGGGTATGCAAAAGGTATAAAAAAAGGTAGTAAAGTTACACAAGGGCAAGTCATTGGTTATGTCGGTTCAACAGGTGTATCAACAGGCCCACACCTAGATTTTAGGATATGGCGAAATGGTAAACCAATCGATCCACTTAAATTAGACGATTTAACTGGAGATCCTCTTTCATCGAACGAGATGATATCGTATAAAACATATATCGAAGATAGTTTTAATACTCTAAAAGCACTACAAGAGAGAGCTGAAAAGGGTATTACTGATAGCGAAAAAGAGAAGCTGGAGCTTGAACGCGAGCGTTTAGATAGAGAAGAGAGACAAAATAGCGAGCAAGAGCATGATATTTAGTCGTCCCTTAAAAAGGCGGTTATGGTTTTCGGGGTTTATGCGGAGTAGTTTTTTTTGCCTTGTAGCGGGCTACAAGGCAAATAGATAGAGTGAAAAATACCAGCAGAAAACCGAAAAATCAACCGACTAATAGTTAAATTAAACAAAAAACTGGCAGAAATTTAAAGCTGTAATTTTTGCTAAAGTATTGACAAATAAAATATTAAACCTTTTTAAGGGACGACTATTTAAGTTATGGAGATAGATAAGTTAATCGAGAGGTTTATATCTAAGCATCATGTTATGACTATTGCTACTCTAGGTGATGGTGATAGGGTACGAACGGCTAATCTGTTCTATGCATATTGTGCAGGTAAGGGCGAGTTTATTTTTGCATCTTCAGTAGAAACAGCTCACGGTATGGATATGTTACGATATAGTACTGTTGGTGCAAATATTGTTAAGGAGAGCTCTAATATAGGTATTCTTGAAGGATTGCAGATTGAAGGGCAGGCTTTTCGACCTTTGGGCGATGAGCTATCTTCTGCCCGAGCTCGTTATGTTAAGAGATTTCCTTTTGCTGTGGTTGCAGACTTAGAAATTTGGATATTGAGGGCAGATTTTTTTAAACTTACAGATAATAAATTAGGTTTCGGAAAAAAAATCATATGGAAAAGAGCGCAGTAGGTAAGATTACTCACAGTTTGTTATCACGTCGTGTGGTGGTGTGTGGTGCTACGGGTTTTATCGGCTCCTATCTCGTGGTGCATCTGCTTGAACAGGGATATACAGATATTCATATAGTATCACGTACACAGCAAAGTTGTAGCGAACTAGAGGTTCTGATTAACGAGCTATCTCTTATTGAGGAGTATAAATCACGAGTCACTATTCATTATGGCGAGTTGCTCGAATATAACTGGTTGTGCGAAGTTATGCAAGGGTGCGAAGTGCTATTTAATTGTGCCTCAATTGTTGATTTAACAAATAGCGATACTTCTATTGTAGCAAAAAATACTTATTTAGCTTATATAATCGCCGAAGCTGCTATTAACAGCGGCATTAAAAGGATTGTTCATCTAGGGTCGATAGCTGCATTAGAGGTTGCTAAATATCCTAATCATACAACCGAAGAGTGTGTTATCGATAATCTTTCGCATAAATCAAACTATGCGGCAAGTAAATTTTATTCTGAGAATGAGATTTGGCGTACTCAGTATAGTGGGGTGGAGGTAACTGTTCTGTTGCCTGCCGTGGTGTTAGGTGCTCCATTTGGCAAGAAGGCTCGCTCCTCTTCAGCTATTGTCGAACGCATTTCTCGTGGTGTTTCAGCCTATACAAGCGGGAAGACTGGTTACGTTATGGTTGAAGATGTTGTTCGTGCAATGGTTACTCTTTCGGGCGAAGCTAGTAGTGTCGGTAAACGCTATATTATATGTGGTGCCAATTTGTCGTATAAAGAGTTGATTACAAAAATTTCATTAGCATTCAAAAAGGGTAAGCCACGGTTCTATTTGTCTAACCGATTGGTGCGTTTTGTTGGGCGCATCGGTTCGTGTCTCGAAAAATTGGGCTTTAATGTGCCGATAACTTCAGAAATGGCGCGTTATTTAACCTCTTGCACACATTACGATGGTAGTAAGGTAGAGAGTGAAAATAGTTTCTGATATAGCGATATTGATAGTGCAATTTCTGCTATTGGTAAGCAAATTTTATCAAAGAAATAGCGAAAGGGGTGTTTTTTTTACTATTTACAGAACAATTAGGGTAATAATTTGGTGGTTGTTCAAAAAATTCGTATCTTGTGACGATTTTTGTGTTAGTTACATTGCACATTAATTTGTGATAATAAATTCACCTTTTAGGTGTTTAGTAAGGCCAATAAAATAATAAATTATTTACTTATGAAGATTTCATATAAGTGGTTAAAGAGATATATTAGCTCTGAATTATCGGTAGAAGAGATTTCACGTGTACTAACTGATATAGGTTTAGAGGTGGAGTCGCTTGAGCGTGTTGATAGTATAAAAGGCGGATTAGAGGGGATAATTATTGGTGAAGTGACTAGTTGTGTTGCTCACCCCGATTCTGATCATCTACATATCACCACAGTAAACTATGGTCAAGGCGATGTTCAGATTGTGTGTGGTGCACCTAATGTGGCGGCAGGGCAGAAGGTTGTGGTTGCTACTGTAGGAGCTACATTATATCCTAACCCTAACGAAGATGGTTTTAAGATTAAGAAAAGCAAAATCCGTGGTGCCGAGTCGTTAGGTATGATATGTGCCGAAGATGAGATAGGGGTAGGCTCCTCACACGATGGGATTATGGTTCTCGATTCGTCGGCAGTGGTTGGTACACCAGCAAAGCAATTTTTTGGTCTCGAAGAGGACTATATCTTCGAGATAGGTTTAACACCTAACCGTATTGATGCTGCCTCGCATTATGGCGTAGCAAGAGATTTAGCAGCTTATCTGCACTATAAAAACGATAATTATAGCCTAACTCTTCCGTCGGTTGATACCTTTAAAGTAGATGATAATTCGTTAGTTATAGATGTTGAGATAGATAATAGTGTTGATTGTCCTCACTATACAGGTATAACTGTATCGGGGGTAAAAGTTGCCCCTTCGCCTGAGTGGCTACAAACTTCACTAAGAGCCATTGGTCTTATGCCACGTAATAATGTGGTTGATATATCAAACTATATTCTTCACGAGCTAGGGCAACCTCTTCACTTCTTCGATGCAGATAAGATTGAGGGTTCGAAGGTTGTTATTCGTAACTTCGAGCAGGGGTATAAGTTTAAAACTCTAGATGAAGTTGAGCGTTCATTATCAAACGAAGATTTAATGATTGCTTCGGCAACCACACCAATGTGTATAGCTGGGGTGTTTGGTGGTATGGATAGTGGTATAAGTGATTCTACTACTAACGTATTTATCGAGAGCGCATATTTTAACCCTGTATCTGTTCGTAAGAGTGCTAAGCGTCATGGGTTAAATACAGATGCCTCGTTCCGTTTCGAGCGTGGTACAGATCCTAATATTCTGATTTATGCACTTAAACGTGCTGCCACAATGTTAGTAGAGATTGCAGGGGGTAAAATTACCTCTGAAATTATCGATAGAGAGCACTCGAAGGTTGATAATTTTAAGTTCCCTTTCTCTATTAAGAGATGTGATATGCTTATAGGTAAGAGCATAGGACAAGAGGCAATACTACGTATCCTTAAAGGGCTAGAGATAGAGGTCGAGAGTTGTGAGGGTGATACTCTTCATCTATCGGTGCCGCCTTATAGGGTAGATGTTCAGCGTGAGGAGGATGTTATCGAAGATATTCTTCGTATCTATGGATATAACAATATCGAGATACCTGCCGAGGTGCGCTCAACAGTAACTTATGCTATGAATCCAGATCCTGATAAGGTGCGAAATATCATATCTGATTTATTGTCGGCTAATGGTTGTAACGAGATAATGAGCAATTCGCTTACTAAGTCTGCTTACTACGAATCAGCTAATTGTTATCCAGCAGATAGATGTGTTAAGATAGTTAATCCGTTAAGTGGTGATCTTAATGTTATGCGTCAAACTCTATTCTTTAATGCTATGGAGGCTCTTATGCTTAATATTAATCATAAAAATAGCGACCTTAAGCTATACGAGTTTGGTAACTGCTATTTCTATAATAGTGAGGCAAAAAAAGAGGGGCAATCACTATCGCCATATCGCGAGGAGGCTCGTTTAGCTATTATTGTTAGTGGTAAAGAGGGGGCTATATCGTGGAATAAAACTAGTACGCAAAGTTCATTCTTTACTCTTAAAGCTCTTATCGAAAAGGTACTAAAGCGTTTTGGTATAGATATTAGCGATGCAATATATTCGGGTACAACAAACGATATTTTCTCAGAAGGAGTTGAGCTGCGAGTGCGTGGTAAAGAGCTACTTGCAATGGGGGTAGTTAGTAAGCGTTATCGTAAAATGTTTGATATTAAACCTGAGGCATACTTCTTGGAACTTAATTATGATACGCTGCTTGCAATGATGAAAAATAGTTCGCTTAGTGTTAAAGATATATCTAAATATCCAGAAGTTCGTCGTGATCTTGCACTTTTAGTGGATAAAGATATAACATTTGCGCAACTTAGAACGTTAGCATTAAAATGCGAGAAGAAGCTACTTAAAAGTGTTACACTATTCGATATATATGAGGGAGATAAAATCCCTGATGGTAAAAGATCGTTAGCTATAAACTTCGTGCTTGAAGATGATAGTAAAACTTTAACTGATAGTGTTATAGATAAAGTAATGAATAGCTTGATATTCCAGTACGAGAAATTAGGCGCAGAGGTGAGAAAATAAAATTATTAATTATGTATAAAAATTTGTTTGTTTTAACAGTGGCGATAGTATTAGCTACTGTATCGTGTAAGGATGATGAGGTTGAATATGTATTTAGCGCAACCCCACTAGCTATGAATTTTAGCTATGAGGGTGATTCGATATATATGTCGATTAAGGCACCTAAAGACGAGCGTTGGGAGGCTATCATAGGCGATGGAGCATCATCGTGGGCTAGTTTCAATAGAACAGGTGGTGTTTTAACAACCTCGGGCGAGAAGGATATGAATATGTGGGTATATGCCGAGCCTAACACTACACGTTATATTAAGTACGATACTTTAATGGTATACGATCGCTCTAATGGTGATGAGGCAGGTGTTGTGATGCAGTCAGAGGCTACACCGATTACTTTTAATGTAGAGGATTCGCTACAATACTTTACTTTCGAGAGTAGTTCAAGAACCCTAGATGTGACCACGAATCTTGATGGTGTATCATCGGAGATTATAACCACTTTCACTGGATGTTCTGTAAATTATGATATCACTAATGGGAAAATTCAGATAAGTATCGACGAGAATACAACACCAAATGTTAGAGAGGCGATAATTAGGTTTAATGGATACTGGAACGAACCAGCGGAAGAGATTACATATGATTTACACGTTATTCAAGGTGCTAACTCGTCATTACGCACAGATTCGTTAGCTCTAGTTGAGTTAAACCAAACTTATTCGATTGGTTGGGAGACCTCTAAGCCAGTGGCTAGCTGGAGTGGGGTAGAGCTAACCTATATAGAGTCGGAGATTACTGACGAGTATAGGGTTACAGGTATTAGTCTTATTGATTTGGGATTAAATGGTACATTCCCAGATTTTAGCAAATTTACATATCTTCAATCACTTAAGATTACAGGAAATAATTTTACTGGAGATATTAATTCATCAATTTATAATATTAACTTCTTAGAGGTGCTTTGGATTGGTGGCGGTAATGGTGCTATTACAGGTACATTATCTTCGTCTATAAAGGATTTAACAATGCTGCGCGACTTACTAATCTACGAGACTCAAATTAATGGTGTAATACCAACAGAGTTAGGTGATTTAGAGAATCTTACATCTCTTCAATTGAATGATAACTATTTTACGGGTACTGTTCCTAGTTCGATTGGTTTGATTGAAAATTTAGAGTATCTAAAGCTTAACAATAACAACCTAACAGGCGAGATTCCTTCAACGCTGTTAGATAATATTAGCTGGTACTACTGGGATGCTAAAAATAATATTTTACCTCAAAGAAACGGAGTATCTTTAACTATTCCGCAAGAGTAAGAAAATATAGCGAAAACAAAATATTACCCCCATTTTTGAGGATATTCTCAGAAATGGGGGTAATATTTTATTAGAACGCAGCCCAAAGTGTCCGCTTTTTCCATAAGTGCGTTAGCTGTGGTGCATTACTCTTGCGAGTAAGAGAATGTGCCGCAGATGACGTGCTTATGGGAAAAGCCTTCTTGAACTAGAGTTTTGCGAATTAGCCTATTTTGTGTGTGGTGCTATTTTGAGTTATCCTTTATACTGCCAATCTTGTCTACATTTTCATAGTAGCCTTGAGGATATCTTTTTTTAATATTTATAATATCTTGTTGTAACTTGTCAATAAATAACGAGTAAGAGTCGGAGTTGGAATCTAGCACTCGATGATTCATCGCTCGTGTTATACGTTCCATCTTTTTTGTGTACTCGATTGTTGAGGAGGAAAGATAATATTTTTCGAATATCGAGTAGATATATGATGTAGCAACACCATTGGGGTGAACCATATCAGCGTCATAAAAACGATAATCTCGTAAATCATCTATCATCACCTCATAAGATGGGAAGTAACTCACTATATCGGAATATTTCTCGCATAAAATATCCACAGCACAACGTAAAATTGCTTTACTAGTGGAGTTTCCGATTAACCCATCGCGAAGATGACGTATAGGGCTAATAGTGAATATAATCTTACTGCCTCGATTGGTTATTCGGTTATCTATATAGTCAGAAAAATTCTCCACTATCTCCTCAACAGTTAGCCTACCTCTGTTAAATTTAGCCTCTGGAATTTTATGGCAGTTATTAACAACACATTCTAGCTCCTTATCGTAATATACCCATGCTGTTCCGAGTGTAATAAATAGGTGCGTTGCAGTTTTAAGGTACTCGTGCCCTTCAATTACAGCTCTATTAACATTTGTAACTAAACCATCTCGGCTCTTGCTATTAAAGGTAGAGTGGTTAAGCATACTACACCACGAGCCGTTTACATATCTGAAATTATTCTCATTAACTTTCTCGTTCCTGTCAAGTAGCCTAAGAATCTCGGTAAGCGAGCGTGGGTTATAGGTCACCCCGAAAGGGTTGATTAATGTTGAAAACCCCCTATTTGTGCACTCGGTGCCAATGTTAGTAGCAAAGCACGAACCCATAAATAATAATTTGCTGTCAGGTTCGATAGTTACTCCTACCTTACCTATCTCTATCTCAGTTCTAAATTTCATATTATTAATGTTTACATTAAACTACTTTTAGCTGCCTTTTATGCCTTTCCCATAAGATGTTAGCTAATATAAAATAGTCTTCCTATATAACGAGATTTCTTTATATAATATAAAATATTTGGTTTTTTGTGTAATGATAGATATTCGTTAATAACAGTTGTAATATTTAAATTCTTTAAAGCATAGTTACGCATATCATTACCATCTTGTGGGTTATATTTTTCAAACTCTTTTATCATCCCTTCCACGTCAAAAGTTTGCCCACTACCTCTACCGCTACAATTATATCGTATGCTAGAATCTATATTCTCAAGGGTGATATATCCATCTCCTGTACCCGAACTGTTACCGCCGTTTTGTGGCATATACTCGCGCGAATCAAAAGAAATACACGCTCTACCACATGCCATAGCGTCATAAAGCGATCGTCCAATACCAATAACTAAATCAGCCTCATTAATCTGCTCTTCAATGGTATAACTATTACCTGTAAATTTCGAGCATTGAGCGAATTTAACTCCAAGCCTCTCCGAGGTTGTCTTTAAGATATTATTTGCTACTTCGTTTTGACACAGAGATAGCACGCTACTTAAATTGGCATTAATAGGCTTTGCAGGCTTAAAAATATTGCAGTCGATACCATTTTTTATGATTGTTGATTTGCATTTCAATCTCTTTAAATGTTCGTGCACCTCGGCGGTGATGGCAACATAAGCATCGGCATATTTTGATGGTTGCTCTAGAGCTGGAAATATTCCATGGCACGTTTGAATTATGTATCCATAGCGATATAGCTTCTTAATAATAGGCGCATGGTTAGCTATTATTAAATCATAACGTTTGCGACTCATAAACTGTACCCCCAAATTATTCTCTATACGTTGAGCCATATGTCCTCGGTCGTTAGGGTTACAGTAGTATTCAACATTTTTAACACTACTACACTTTAATAACCCCTCAATTAAGGCATAGGTGTAATTCTCTGTACCTCCACTGCTATCTAGGTGGTTATT
>CAYJHM010000058.1:0-10929 GCA_964369935.1 uncultured Rikenellaceae bacterium | reverse complement strand
ACCTAGGACCCCCTGATTAACAGTCAGGTGCTCTAACCAACTGAGCTAACGAGGAGTGTTTTGTGGATAACTCCTTATCCTTAACGAGTGCAAAGATAAAGCACTTTTTTTAATTATGCAAATTTTTTAGCGGAAAATTTTACACAAATTTAATCTTTTTTTACAACACATTAATTACCAAATAATTAAAAAAGCACTTTTTTTATGTTATTTAATAAATATTAGCCTACCTAACCAAATTAGTGCCACCGATCCTACTAAAGATAGTAATAGATAAACTGTGAGATGCCCCCATGCTCGGTTGTTTAGTAGATTAAATAGTTCGTTACTAAAGGTAGAGTAGGTTGTGAAACCTCCACATACGCCAATGGTAAGAAAGAGGTAAATATCGCCCTTGATTGAGATTCCTGCCTCTACGGCACCGATTATCGCCCCTAGAATTAAGCTGCCCACTAAATTAACTATTAAAGTTGATTTATATGCAGGGAGGGTTGAAATATTAAGGGTTAGAAGATATATAAGATAACGTAATACTGCTCCTATAAATCCTCCAACCCCTACTGCTATAAGGCTCTTTAACATCTACTGACCTAAAATATATGCAAAAATAAGCGGTGCTACTATTGTGGCATCCGACTCGACAATATATTTCGGCGTATCTACATCTAATTTACCCCACGTAATCTTTTCGTTTGGTACAGCACCCGAGTATGAACCATACGAGGTTGTTGAGTCTGAAATTTGACAGAAGTAAGCCCAGAAAGGAACATCTTCCCACTCTAAATCTTGATACATCATTGGCACAACACATATAGGGAAGTCGCCAGATATTCCTCCTCCGATTTGGAAGAATCCTACCCCCTTCTCCGAGTTCTCTCTGTACCACTCTGTAAGAGCTATCATATACTCAATACCGCTCTTCATGGTAGAGGCTTTAAGTTCGCCTTTTATTACATAAGAGGTGAATATATTACCCATTGTGCTATCCTCCCAACCAGGAACTACGATAGGTAAGTTTTTCTCTGCCGCAGCTAACATCCAGCTGTTCTTAGGGTCTATCTCGTAATATTGCTCAAGAACTCCACTAAGTAACATTTGGTACATATACTCGTGAGGTAGATAACGCTCGCCATTATCATCAGCCTTTTTCCATATATCGTGTATATGGCTTTGTAAGCGGCGGAATGCCTCCTCTTCAGGAATGCAAGTGTCGGTTACACGGTTAAGGTGGTTATCTAATAGCTCGCGCTCCTGCTCAGGAGTAAGATCGCGGTAGTTAGGTACACGCTTATAGTGCGAGTGTGCTACTAGGTTCATAATATCCTCCTCAAGGTTTGCCCCTGTACAAGAGATGATATGAACTTTATCTTGACGAATCATTTCGGCTAACGATAGCCCCAGTTCGGCAGTACTCATAGCACCACCTAGGGTTATCATCATCTTTCCGTCGGCTAGAATATGTTTCTCATACCCTTTGGCTGCATCAACGAGTGCCGCAGCATTAAAATGGCGGTAGTTGTGCTCAATAAATTGTGAAATTGGTCCTTTGCTCATAATATTATAAGTTTAAATTAATATACAATCGTTTATCTCGTTACGGGGAACTTCAACGCTTGGTGAACCGCACGAACGAGGCCCCAAAACATAGTGCTCATAGGTAAAAATTACCGATTTAGATGACAAATTAACCGTAGCTGCTAAATCAACCGTAGGTTTGATAGTATAGCACCCCTCATCGTCGAAGTGTCGCCTGATAGCTGCATTTATTTTATCCTTCTTAGACATATCTAGTATCTCATTTTTGCCTATAAATCGCCCTTTTAGGGGTAGGTAATTTATTCCATAATATTTTGTTGTGCCGTGAGTACCACCGCTAAACTGGTAAGTGGTGATTTTTGTGCTAACTAAACTTTTCGATACTAAGTAAACAGTATCAAACGAGAAGAATTCATATCTCCATTCTGGTCGATTACCATCTGGTACTCTAGCAAAAAAATCTGTTGCTTGGCTCTTAGTTGTAAATACTAAGCTATCAACAATATCACCCATTCGGCCATTAACAGGGTCAATCATACGGAAATTGTCACCATTGCGCGAATCAATAAAACTTTCACGTACATCTATCTCGTACTCCGAGGTTGCCTCTTTAATCTCCTCGGGCACAATCACCGCCCCTACCGAACAGCCACACAGTAGTGTAGCTAAAATAAAATAAAGTGGTTTAAGCCTCATAATATTACCCTTTTAAGTAGTTAATTAATTTCTCTGTTGCTCTTGCTCGATGCGATAAGCTATTTTTCTTTTCAAGGCTCATCTCGGCAAATGTTAAACTCTCGCCCTCGGGTACAAAGATAGGGTCGTATCCAAAGCCCTCTGTGCCACGTTCGTTGTCTATTATAGTTCCGTTTACTATCCCCTCGAAAAGGTGCTCTTTACCATTTTCGATAAGTGATATAACAGTGCGGAAACGAGCCTTACGATTTGTTACGCCCTCCATCTTTTGTAGAAGTAACTTAATATTATCGGTAGAACATTTACCCTCGCCAGCATAGCGAGCAGACAGAACGCCAGGCTCGCCGCCTAACGCCTCTACCTCTAGTCCTGTGTCATCGGAGAAGCATAATAGCCCTAATTTATTATATAGGTAGTGCGATTTTATTGATGCGTTACCCTCAAGGGTAGAGGCTGTTTCAGGGATATCCTCTGTTACCCCCACACTAATAAGCCCACGTACATAATAGTCGTCGCCTAATTTCGATGCTATTTCTTCAATTTTATGCTCATTAGCCGAGGCGAATAGTATCTCTTTTTTACTCTTCATTTTTAAAGTAATTTATTATATTTTGTGCTCGCTGTTTCCCAACCACTTCGGAAAGTGATTCAAAGTTAGCAATTTTTATCTTATTTACACTCTTAAAATGCAAAAAAAGTTTCTTTATACTCTCTTTTCCAACTCCTTCAATTGCCTCTAACTCGCTATTAATTGCACCTTTAGAGCGTTTTTTGCGGTGGAAAGTTATACCAAAACGGTGAGCCTCGTTTCGTATGTGCATCAGAACCCTAAGAGTTTCGCTCATCTTGTCTAAAATCAGGGGTTCCGACTCGTTAGGATAAAACACCTCTTCTAGTCTCTTTGCAAGCCCTATAATAGATACCTCATTCTCGATTCCTAACTCTTTAAGTGTGTCGTAGGCAGAAGATAATTGTCCCTTTCCTCCATCCACAACAATAAGTTGTGGGAGAGGCTTTTCTTCGGCCATTAATCGGGCATAACGCCTAAATACCGTCTCTCGCATAGATGCAAAATCATCTATCCCCTCAACGGTTTTTATATTAAAGTGTCGATAATCTTTTTTCGCTGGTTTGCCATCACGAAATACTACACACGAAGATACTGCATACTCGCCCTGTATATTCGAGTTGTCAAAACACTCGATATGGCGTGGTTCACAAGGTAGCTCCAACTCTCGACGCATAAGCTCCATTACTCTACTGCTCTTTAGTTCGGGATTATGCAACTCTGCCTGCTTTTGACGCTCTAAGCGGTATGATTTTGCATTTCTTTCGGATAGTTCAAGCAGCTTTCGTTTATCGCCCCTTTGCGGTATTGTAAAGTGCGAATCAGGGAAGAACTCAACATCTGGAAGTAGCGGAACAATCACCTCACGGGCAAGTGTACGGCTCAATCTCGATATTATCTCCGAAATAGCGTAGGTTAAGAGCTCGGATAAGCTCTCCTCTAACCTTAATTTCATCTCTAAAGTGTACGAATTTACAACACTGCCTCGGTTGATGTGCAGATAGTTACAGAATGCCGAGTCGTTATGTGTCTCTAACGAAAAGATATCCATATTACTATATTGGGGCGATACAATCACCGACTTGCTAGAGTAGTTATCTAACATCTCGAGACGCACTTTATAGTTTTGTGCCTCTTCGAATCGTAGCTCATCGGCACACTTTAGCATCTGTTCGCGCAGGTAATTTTTTGCCTCAGATAGCTCGCCTTTTAGTATATCTTCGGCACGTCTAATTTTTTGGTTATACAGCTCTTGCGATATTCCGCCCTCGCAGGGTGCATCGCAGTTACCCAAATGGTACTCAAGGCAGTTCTGAAATTTACCCTTAGCAATCGACTCCTCGTTTAGGGGAAGTTTGCAGTTACGTAGCATATATAATTTATTAACCATCTTTAGAACCGAGCGTTGCATAGTGATGCTGGTATAGGGGCCATAGTACTTCGAACCATCTTTTATTAGGTTACGAGTTGCCATAATACGTGGAAATGGTTCGTTACGCACAACTATCCACGGGTAGCTCTTGTCGTCTTTTAGAAGAATATTATATTTGGGCTGTAGACTCTTAATGAGGTTATTCTCTAGTAGTAGAGCATCGCTCTCGGAGTGCACTACGATATGTTCGATACGCTCGATATTTTTTACTAGTGCCCTACTTTTAACCTCGGCAGAGGAGCGTGCCAAAAAGTATTGCGATACACGTTTACGAAGGTTTTTCGCCTTTCCAACATATATCACAACACCGTCACTATTATAAAACCGATAAACACCGGGTTCGTTTGGTAAAAGAGCAACGCTCTGTTTTAATCTGTCTATTCTCTCCTCTTTACTCAAATAGCAAAAAAAATTAAATTATGCCTTTACCCCCTAGATATTAGCTCTTTGGCAACTCTAACAGCCTCAACATAGTTGAACTGATTATCGTTATCAAGAAGATACTCAGCATATTGTATAACATTATCCTTATCTATAACAAATATAGCACGAGATAGTAGGCGTAAATCCTCGATATACACCCCAAACTTTTGCCCAAAATCTATATATTTATAGTCAGACATAAGCGAGATGTACTCAATATCCTCCTCGAACGAGTAGCGAGCCTGAAAAAAAGGTAAATCTACCGATATATTGTAGGCAGACAATCCCCGAGTTGATATATATATCTCTGCATTTAGACGCTTTGTTTGCATCGAGCACATTGGAGTATTAAGCGAAGTGCAACTACTAACAATCTTTACCCCTCTAGGAAGGGTATAAAACTCAATAGGTTCCATATCCACATCCATAACAGTGAAATTATCAGCCATATCGCCAACACTCTTAATGTCTCCTACTAACGGATGCTCCTCTCCGTTTAATATAACTCTTCGTTTCATATATTATTTATTTTATATGAACATAGAGCAAATATTAAACCAAAAATAGCTTAAATAGGAACAACTCTATCAATGCCCAAGGTAACCTTAGATAGACGAACAACAGGAGGTAACTGCCTACGTTTATGCTCGGATAATTTTAGTAGCCTAAGGGTGTGTTCGATAGTATCTCTATCCACCCCACCTTTTGTTATCTGCTCAACACTCTTACCCTCTTCTATGATTGAGTATAATATCTTATCTAGGACTGAATATTCAGGTAACGAGTCGCTATCTTTCTGATTAGGGCGTAGTTCTGCTGATGGAGCTTTATCAATTATATTTTGAGGTATAATCTCGCTATTGCGGTTGATGTAGCGTGCTAGATCGTAAATTTCGCCCTTGTATAGGTCGCCTAGTAGTGATAGTGCACCATTAGTGTCGCCATATATTGTGCCGTACCCCATAGCTACTTCACTCTTATTGCTGGTGTTAAGTACTATGTGCCCAAATTTATTTGAAAGAGCCATAAGATAGAGCCCCCTTAGTCGTGATTGAAGATTCTCTTCAGCTAAACCAAAAGGTGAATCGCCAAAAATAGGCGATAGGGCAGTGGTAGCGGCATCATAACCACTATTGATAGGTATAATATGGTACTTAACCGAGCACCCCTCGGCCATCTTAACACTATCATCCACTGAATGGTTAGAAGAGAACTGCGAAGGCATAAGCAGAACCTCAACACGATTTGCACCCAATGCCTCGACAGCGATTGCAAGCACAACAGCCGAATCTATACCACCAGATAATCCAAGTGTTACCTTGCCAAATCCTCGCTTATTCATAAAATCGGTTAGGGTATTGGTTAGTGCCTCGTATATCTCACGTGATTTTCCTTTAGGGGTTAATTTCTGAACAGATACAGGCTTATACTCCTCTAGTGCCTCAAGCTCGACAACAGCTAACGCCTCCTCGAAGCTCTTTAGCTGAAGAATTAGCTCTCCTTTATTATTAATAACCGTTGATGCTCCGTAGTATATTGTGTTCATATCGCCACCGCATAGGTTTGCCGATATGATAGGGCGTTTAATCTCTTTAGCTATACTCTGATGAGTAGTGATTTTTTCGTACCCCACACCGTGATAGTAACGGGTAGAGTCGAGATGCACAACAGCAGCAATATATGGCTTACTTGCAGGTCTGAATAGCTCTAACGAGTCGATATAGCTTAAATCATCGCCTATTGCTACTAATAGATTCTGCCCCTTAATATTGATAATGTTTGTTAGTGGCTCATCAGCTTCAAACTGCTCTGATTCGACACCTGCGATATACGACAACTCCTCTCGTGAGGTTACCATAGCTCGGTAGAATTCATTTATTATCTCGCCACGCTGAATATGTACAGCGGTACTGAAAACCTCACCCTCCATAACAATAGGTAATCCTATTACCACATCAATATTATTAGCATATTCGGCTATTTCAGATAATTCGTTCCATACATCCTCGCTGAACCCCTCGGTTAGAGGTAGGTCGTATAGCTGCTTTCCTGTTAATGCCATTTCGCCGAAAATAATAACATCAGCCTCTTGAGATGATGCAAGAGCTATCTGCTCGATTATTTTCTCTCTGTTATCTATAAGCGCACCATTGTTTGGGTTAATTTGCGCAATTGCTATCTTCATAATTTATTTGTTTATTTTTGTTGTCTCCATTATTCCCATTAATTGGCGCAAGTAAATAGCTTCGCCCTTATATGGGCTAGGCGAGAATACATACCAGTCGAGCACAATTACACGGTTACGCTCTTTGTCAATAGCCGAATATGAGGCAAAACTGCCTGCTAAGAAATCGTTTGCTACTCTCCAGAATCCTCTTGTCTCGTACCACGTAGTACCGCTAATCTCTTTAGTTGATACTTTTGGGTCTAGCATATCAGAAGTTGTCATATACGAGTTAGGCATCTCGCCAGGAATTTGCTTTACAAATTCGTTACGTTGGGCGATAATCTGCTCAACCGTTAAACTATCTCCATTGTATGGATATTCGTATATTACAACCCCTTGGCTTGTTTCAGGCAGTTCGAATGATGCCCACAAGAAATCGCTACCTATTTTATTACGTATCTTATAACCGTGAGGTAGGCTTAGGTTGATATTAAACATTGTATCTATAACACTTTTAATCTCCTTGTCGGCAATCTTAGCTGATTTTTCTGCAAAACGATGCAGCTCCTCGCTCTCGATACTCTCCTTTATTTTATGGCGCGATTTAGTTACTAACTCAACTAATGTTGCATAGTCGGGCGCTTCGAATACTGTTATCATCTGCGGTTTAGAGTATACATCTTTAGAGCTTTTTACCTTTGGAGTTGTATATTGGCTACCAACATTAAAAATTATAATATTACGATGTTTGCGGTTAAGTTCGCTAAAGCCACGAGGTAATATATTGAATAGTTTAAAGCTAGGCTCGGGAGTACTAATCATAGATACTTCATCCTCCATAGTTATAGCAAGCGAGTCGCCAGCTGCACCTTGAAAATCATCTACTTCGGCCACAACAAACACCTCGTATGGTTTGCCCACACTATCGGGAAAATATCTATAATTTTTGTCGGAAAAACATCCCGATAATATTGCCACTAACATAAGTGCACAAAGAGCATAGTTTCTCATAATCGTATATAATTTTATTATTAATCTGAGTTTTGGATAAGAAATGGTTTAAATTACTTATAACAAGGATAATAAACCATTTCTTATCCAAAACTCAGGTTATTATGTAGCAAAGATAGGATAAAAATATTAATTATTAACATCTTAGTTGATAAATTTTACATCTAACCGCCTTTTTAAGGGGCGACTAATTACCGTATTTACCTCTTGGGCCTACGACGAAATAACCACTTTATTATCAGTAAGAAAATTAATATTGTTGAGATATACATTAAGTGTAACCCAAACTTTGTTTTATAGTCTAGCACCACCAAGATAGATGAACCGATAAATAGCCCTATTAATAAAATTACATAAGATATCCGTAGGGTCATTTGCCTAAATGTAGAGGTTAATTTTCCATCATTATCAAGGTGTATATCGTGTTGAATTTTACCCTCTTTTAGTTTGTACAATATCTCGTTAATATCACGAGGTAACTCTCTAGCTAATGATATGTACGATATTGCAGCATCATATATATCGTTAGCAATTTTTCGTGTAGAGTGCCTCTGGGCGATAATATCTTTCGAGTAGGGTAGGATAACAGAAGATAAGTCAATCTTCGAATCAAGTCTTTGCGACATTTTTTCGAGTGTTAATAGTGTTTTTAGTAGCGTGAATATACCTGCTGGAATTTTCATTTTATAACGCACAATTATATCTATCGAGGTGCTGAGTGTAGATGAGAAGTTACGTATATCAAGCACCTCTTTTTCTCTGTTTCGTGCAATCATACGTCTTATTTCATACTCTACATCGGCTGTTTTATCGAAAAATTTGTCGCCACACATATCTATTAGTGCCTTTGTGATAAGGGTACTGTCTCGCTTAGCGAACCCTATTGTATAGTCGGCTAGAAAATCTATCTCTCTTTGTCGCATCATTCCTACAATGCCAAAATCAACGAATGATACTACATTATTCTCTAAAATAAATATATTACCAGGGTGTGGGTCGGCGTGGAATGTGCCATACTCGAGAATCATTTTGAATATTGCATTTGCACCATTTTGAACCACCTTAGAGGGGTCTAACCCTTCACTCCTTAGTTGTGCCGAGCTTTGAGGGGTAACACCATCTACTCGCTCCATAATAATCATCTTACTAGTGGTGTAGCTACTCCATACTTTAGGAATCTTAACGGTATCATCGCACTCGAACATACGCTGAAACATCTCGATATTGGCAGCCTCCTTAGTGAAATCAAGCTCCTCAACTATACTGATGGCAAAATCATCTACTAAACCCACAATATTTATGGCATCCATCTCTTTATAACGCTTAGCGAAATTGCGGGCAAGGTATCGCATAAGATAAATATCTAACTTTATCTTGCTCTCGATATGGGGGCGTTGAATCTTTACCGCAACCTTATCGCCGCTCTTTAAAACACCATAATATACCTGACCTATTGATGCAGATGCGGTAGGGGTGGTATCTAACTCTGCAAACACCTCGTTTATTAGTTTTCCACACTCGTTTTCGATTAACTTAATGGCTACATTGGTATCGAAAGGGGCTACATTACTTTGAAGTTGTTTAAGTTCAACGCGAAACCTATCTGAAATAACATCTTGCCTGTCGGCTATTATCTGCCCAAATTTAATATAGGTAGGGCCAAGTTCCTCGATTAGTAATCGTAGACGCTGAGGTGTGGCTTGTACATGCTTACGCACCATAGTACGACGAATTATCGAGTACTTAGAAAACCTAAATATATTGGCTATGGCGTGTTTTAGTATAATCTTAATAATCTGAAGTATTCGCCTAATCTTCAGAAAAGTGACATATATATTAATAATCGACATAGCCTAAATTCTTAAAAACGTACAATAGGCTATTGGCTAGTTGTGAAACACAACAAACACCACAACTCCAACTTTACAACTAGCAAAGCCTATTTGTACGCTATGATTTTTTACTCTTCTCTTTTGATGTCGCCATTTTTTG
The DNA here is from genome assembly GCA_964369935.1 of uncultured Rikenellaceae bacterium. Classification (GTDB taxonomy): domain Bacteria; phylum Bacteroidota; class Bacteroidia; order Bacteroidales; family Rikenellaceae; genus JADFUS01. The sequence goes on along the minus strand of CAYJHM010000058.1, from coordinate 1,104 downwards.
TACAGTAACTATCAATGAAATCATCAATTTTCTCCCCCGTAATTTTGTCGCTACCCTTATGCGAATGCTCCTCTTGCTCGATGAACGATGAGATGTCATCAATGATTTTTCCTCTTTCGTTTGTTGCAATATATAGCAGCAATTTAATTATTCTCTCGCTCATACTTACTCATATTTCTACTACCCATACTGCACGATATATGCCAATAGTAGCCAATAATAAAAAAAGATAGCTATCTGATACTATAAATATGGAGAATTAAGAAAATTATAATTATATTTGCAAAAAAATAGAACGAATATGAATTTTGACTACATAGAATATATTGATAAGCTGATAGATTTAGCTGTAAAAGAGGATATTGGAGATGGTGATCACACCTCGAACTCAACGATTCCAGCCGACCAGTTTGGTATGATGAAATTGTTAGTAAAAACCGATGGGGTAATTGCTGGTGTTACAGTTGCTCAGAGGGTATTTAACCACCTAGATTCGGATATTAAATTTAACTCTCTGATATGCGATGGGCAAAAGGTAAAGGTAGGCGATATAGTTTTTACCGTTGAGGGTAGGGTAGTAACACTACTTCAAGCCGAGAGGATAGTGCTTAATATAATGCAACGAATGAGCGGCATAGCCACAAAAACAGCTCTATACGTAGAGCGTTTGCAAGGCTTAAACTGTAAAATATTAGATACACGTAAAACAGCACCAGGTATGAGGGCACTTGATAAAATGGCAGTGGCTATTGGTGGTGGGGTTAATCATCGTATAGGTCTATTCGATATGATAATGATAAAAGATAATCATATTGATTTTGCTGGAGGGGTTAAATTAGCGATAGATAAGTGTTACGATTATTGTAAGCTACAAGGGCGTAATCTTAAAATAGAGGTTGAGACTCGTTCGTTAGATGATATCCGCGAGGCTATTGCAACAAATAAGGTTGATCGTATAATGTTAGATAATTTTACTCCCCAACAAACATACCAAGCAGTAGATTTAATCCGTTCACTATCTGAGAGCATAGAGATAGAGTCGTCGGGGGGGATAACCATCGACACTCTACGTAGCTATGGCGAGGCAGGTGTTGATTTTATATC
>CAYJHM010000057.1:0-10955 GCA_964369935.1 uncultured Rikenellaceae bacterium | reverse complement strand
TAGCTATGACGTGCATAAATTCGATCCGCAATTTCCCAGGACAATAATAGTTCTATTTATACATCTCCTCTAACCTCAGAGCTATACTCTCGTCGTATAGATAGTCGTCGAAGTTCATATATTTATCAACAATACCCTTAGGCGTTATCTCGATAATACGGTTAGCTACCGTTGAGATAAACTCGTGGTCGTGCGAGGTCATTAATATTATCCCCTTGTAGTTAATTAAACTATTATTAAATGCCTGAATAGACTCTAGGTCAAGATGATTAGTTGGCGAGTCTAAAATTAACATATTTGGGTTCTGAATCATCATTTTAGCAATCATACAACGCATCTTTTCGCCCCCCGACAGTACGTTTACTCTTTTCGAAATTTCGTCACCACTAAATAGCATCTTTCCTAAATAACCACGAATAAACACCTCGGTTGTATCGTGCGAATATTGCATCAACCAATCAGATAGTGTTAGGCTATTATTAAAGAAATCGGTGTTATTGAATGGTAAATATGATGGAGTAATAGTGGTACCCCACTCTATCAATCCACTCTCGTTCATCTCCTGGCTACTATTAATCATATCTAACAGAGCTGTCACAGCCCTAGGCTCGCGCGAGATGATTGCCACCTTATCGCCACGCTCGATAGTGAACGACACATCGCTAAATAGAGTCTCTCCCTCAACACTCTTCGATAGGTTAGCCACTGATAATATCTTAGTACCAGGTTCTCTATCCATTTGGAAGATAATACCAGGATATTTACGCATTGATGGTTTTATCTCCTCAACATTTAATCGCTCAATCATCTTCTGACGTGATGTTGTTTGCTTACTCTTAGCAACATTAGCCTTAAAACGAGCAATAAACTCCATAAGCTCGCGCTTCTTCTCCTCGGCCTTTTTATTCTGCTGTGCTCTTTGGCGTGCAGCTAGCTGACTCGACTCGTACCAAAACGAGTAGTTACCCGAGAACATATTAATATCGCTAAAATCAATATCAACAGTATGTGTAGATACCGAATCAAGGAAGTGACGGTCGTGAGACACAACCAGTACAGTATTTTCGTAATTTGCTAGGTAGTTCTCTAGCCACATAATAGTTTTAAGGTCAAGGTCGTTGGTAGGCTCGTCTAGCAGTAAATTATCTGGCTTACCAAAAAGAGCTTGCGCTAATAATACTCGCACCTTCTCTTTTGCATTAAGGTTCGACATCTTTTCGTAATGATAAGCCTCCTTTACACCTAAACCACTAAGCAGCATAGCAGCATCACTCTCAGCGTTCCAGCCCTCTAACTCGGCAAACTGCTCCTCTAAATCGGCTGCTTTTAATCCATCCTCTTCGGTAAAATCCTCTTTTGCATATATCTCATTCTTCTTCTGCATAATATCCCAAAGAACAGTATGCCCCATCATTACCGTATCAAGAACGGTAAATTCATCGAACTCGAAGTGATCTTGCTTTAAAACAGAGAGCCTCTCACCTGGTCCAAATGAAACATCACCTCGTGAGGGATCAATAGCCCCGCTCATCACCTTTAAAAAGGTTGATTTTCCTGCGCCATTTGCGCCAATAATACCATAGCAGTTGCCTGGTGTAAATTTAAGATTCACATCTTTAAAAAGCACTCGCTTTCCGAACTGAACCTCTAAATTTGAAACAGTTATCATATAATTACAATTAATAGAGGGCAAAGATAACAAAAAAAATCGTTGGATATGACAGATGTAACTAAAATTTTATATCTTTGTGGTATAAAGATATAGAATGAATCAAATAATATTAGAATGAAAATAGTTGAGGATTATAATTTTTTGCGCCGATTTTTAAAAGAAGAGATATGGCGAAGCAACCGTAGATCGTTCCTATACACGGTTATCAAAACGATATTACTCAGTGTTAGACGAACAGCAATATCTAAATTATCAACTAGGGCTGGTGCACTAACAATAAACACCGTATTTTCGATTGTGCCTGTGCTTGCTCTAATGTTTGCTATTGCTAGAGGTTTTGGATTATCAACCCTTCTCGAAAATCAGATAAAAGAGACTGTACAAGCCCAAAACGACACCCTTACATATCTTTTCACCTTTGCAAATTCGTATCTTGAGAATGCTAAAGGGGGTGTATTTATTGTTGTAGGTGTGCTAGTACTACTTTGGACTGTGATTATGCTAATGACAAATATCGAAAGGGCATTTAATGATATATGGCAAGTAAAAAAGCAACGAACACCCCTACGAATGGTAACAGACTACCTGTTTATGTTTATTCTAGTACCACTACTTTTTATGGTATCAGGGGCAACAGCACTATTTATCTCCTCGTCGCTCGAATCAATCAAAGAGTGGGAGTTTGTTGCTCCTATTCTAAGGTTTTTTATTAAGTTATCGCCTTTTGTATTCTCGTGTATAGCCCTATCCATACTCTATCTCTTGATGCCAAACACAAAGGTAAAGGTTAAATATGCCCTACTATCAGGATTAGTTGCTGGGGTAGCTATTCAGGCATTTCAATATTTGTATATATGGAGCCAGTCGGGAATCTCGACCTACAACATAATTTATGGTAACTTTGCTGCTATCCCTCTGTTTTTGTTATGGTTACAGGTATCGTGGAGTATATGCCTATTTGGTGTAACACTAAACTATTCATCGCAGAGCCTTGTTTATTACCATTATGCCGACGACTCGAACAAAATCAGCCGTAAAGATCACGACTTTATTCTATTAACAATCATGTCGTTAATAGCAAATCGCTTTATCGATGGTGGGCATCCTCACTCAATCAGTTCGCTTTCTAACGAGTATAATTTACCAACTATTTTAGTCTCTAAAATAACCGATAGACTACTAGAAATTGGGTTAATTCACGAGGTATCCGAAGATAGAAAAAGTAGTGATATGCTACTACTACCCTCGATTGATGTATCTACATTGACTGCTTCGGAAGTTATGCGCAGAATAGAGAATCTAGGCTCTGCTGCCTTCCATTTCGACAAGCAATTCACCGTTGAGTGGAGCCGTGTTGAGTGCATAAATTATCTAAATCATAATAACTACGACAAATTATTAATTAAGGATATTATCTCAAAATAATCCAGAATATATTTTGCACCATATTTGCAAATAACTCGTATATTATAAATAACTAATATATGAGAGTAGCTATTTGTGGTGTTTCGGGCTTTATAGGCCAACATCTAAAAGAGTATTTAATCACTTTAGGTTGTGAGGTAATTTCTATCACTAGAGGCGATATGAAAGAGTCACAAAGTGCCCTACTACACAAAAAGTTGGAGGGTGCTGATGCTGTAATAAATATTGCTGGTGCACCAATAAACCGCAGATGGAGTGACAGTTATAAACAGGTGATGTATAATAGCAGAGTTGGGGTTACAAAACAACTTGTTGAGGCGATTAACTCTCTCGCCTCGCCACCCAAGGTGTATATAGCCGCTTCGGCAGTTGGGTATTATGCTCAACATAAATGTTTCGATGAAACAACTACCGAATATGGTGATTCGTTTTTATCACTGCTCTGTTATAAATGGGAACAGGCAAGCACTCAACTAAATCCCTCTATTCGCAGGGTTATTATGCGAATGGGGGTTATATTATCGGCTGATGGTGGAGCATACGAAAAAATTATTCGGTTAGCTAGGTATGGCAAAGTGGGCGTAAAGATTGGCAGAGGCAATCAACGAATCCCTTGGATAGCAATTGATGATGTTGCAAGATTATACTATCACGCTTTAATAAACAATTTAATGGTTGGGGTTGTTAATTGTGTTGCACCTCAAATAGTTACCAATAGCGAGATGTGCAAAGCTTTAAGTAAACGGTTTAACACCTTGAATTTCACTATTCCAAAATCATTGCTTACAATAGTGATGGGTGAGGTGGCATCAGTGGTAACAGAAGATAGATGCATCACACCTAGCCGTGCAAAATCACTAGGATATAGATATCTATATGGGTCGGTGGACTCTTTTTTCGAATCAATATAAATTTTTACACTATGAGATTTAATGTTATATCTATGGTGGTAGCAATGCTACTACTAACGATTTCGCCCTTAGAGGCGCAGCAACGGACTCAACTAGAGCCCGAGAAATTAACAATGATAGAGCGTGACGGCGAGATACTAATATCATTCGAACTGAATGTGCCTAAGGGGTATGTGCAGTCGGCTCAGCAATATCTTTTTACCCCTCTGCTTACCGATTATTATCACACTATGCCATTAACAAGTGTGATTATTGATGGTAAGCGCTATACAAAGGTGACAGAGAGAGGCAGGCATAATAAACATATGAAACATAAGATGCTACTTGCCCCCGATATGAGTGATGCAATTAGGTTAATGGCAACTAAGGAGGCTCGAGTAATTAAGTATAGCGAGAGCGTGCCGTATGAGGATTGGATGCAACAGGCAAAATTAATTTTGGTTGAGCGATATAACTCGCGTTCTAATACATTGTTGATTGCCGAAGATATATACTCTGATGGTGTTGAGCTCACATCGATTATTGCTGGAGGCATAACCGACGAATTAATATTATACTTCGACTCGGGCAAAACAGAGATTATTCATACTCCTGAAATAGATGGGTTTATTGCTAAACTCGAACAGTTATGCAACTGCCCCAATAGTGTTATTGATAGTGTTGTTGTATGTGCTAGTTCATCGCCCGAAGGGTCGTTTATGGCAAACGAGATGTTAGCTATTGCACGAGCAGAGAATATTAAACGGCATATATGTGATAGATTATCTTCACTAAAGAGTGTTGAGGATAAAATAATAATTGCAACCAATGTAGCAAACTGGAGCGAGCTAAGAAGTGCTATCGCAGAGTCTGATATGGTAAATAGGGATGCACTATTAGCGGTGATAGATAACCCCAATAGCCAAAGTCGAATGTGGAGATTAAAATCGATGCCCGAGTATGGTCACATCGAAGATAATATATTTCCAGCACTACGATATGTAAAGTGTAAAATTCACTATAATACCAATAATAGCGAACCAATAATAGAAGCTAAGGGCGATAAAAATGTGATGTATAGATCAGAATATTCGAATCACTATAAAAGATATAGACGATAAAAATCTATGAGGGGTTACTCTTGCGAGTAACCCCTCATAGATTTTTTCAATAAACAATTATTACCTAAAACGTCTCTCTACTACTTTCCAATCCACTATATCCCAAATTTTATTCAGGAAGGAAGCTCTTAAATTTTGATAATCAACATAATAAGCATGCTCCCACACATCGAAACATAAAAGCGGCTTATAACCCTTTGTTAGTGGCGAGTCTGCGTCGCCCTCTTGTGTAATAACCAGCTTACCATTACTATCTTGCGATAACCATACCCAGCCCGAGCCAAAAAGAGTTGCACCTTTAGTAGTAAACTCCTTCTTGAACGCCTCGAAAGAGCCAAAATCACGCTTTATAGCATTAGCTAACGCCCCCTTAGGAGCTTTTCTAGCCTTAGAGACAGGAGCTAACGACTCGAAGAACATATCGTGGTTATATATCTGCCCTGCGTTATTATAAATAGCCCCCTTCGACTCATTACATATCTCTTCGATTGTCATATTCTCGTACTTTGTACCCACCACCAACTTATTAAGATTATTAACATAACCTTGTAGATGCTTTCCCCAATGTAACTCTAGGGTTTTTTGACTAATAATCGGCTCTAAGGCATTTAATTCGTACGCAAGAGATTTAAGGGTAAACTTTCCACTTGGCGCATTCGCCATTGATTGAAGTGCTATAACCACCACCAGCGAACACAGCACAGTAATAATTTTTTTAATCATAATATTCATTTTTATGAAAAAATGGTTGTAAATATATCAAATACTCACAACCACCTCATCTACTATATATACTAAATTTAAACTATTTCTTGAAGAAACGCTTATATAGACCCTCGAACGCTTGACCATGACGAGCCTCGTCTTTACACATTTCGTGTACAGTATCGTGTATTGCATCAAGGTTAGCCTGCTTAGCTAATGTAGCGATACGCTTCTTATCCTGGCAAGCTCCGCACTCAGCCTCCATACGCATAAGTAGATTCTTCTCAGTGTTCCATACACACTCGCCTAGTAACTCAGCAAATTTCGAAGCGTGCTCTGCCTCTTCCCATGCTATGCGCTTATAAGCCTCAGCAATCTCAGGATAACCCTCTCTGTCTGCTTGGCGGCTCATAGCTAGATACATACCTACCTCAGCACACTCGCCTTGGAAATGAGCACGTAAACCCTCTAATATCTCTGCTGGTGCATCAGATGCTACACCAATACGGTGCTCATCTGCCCATGCTAACTCACCCTCTTTTTCCTCTACTAGATTAAACTTCTCTGGACCTACCTTACAAAGTGGACACGCCTCTGGTGCCTCGCTACCTGTATGAACATAACCACATACGGTACAAATAAATTTCTTCTCCATTTCTAAAATATTTAATTTGTTAAAAAATCTCTTTCGATAGTGCAAAGATATGGGTTATTTCTCGGGTCGCAAAACTTATCCAATTGTTTATACCTATATCAAAATTATTAAAACTAATAGACAACTATTTAACTCTCTCTAGTCGCTCGAAACGGAATGGGTGCGGATACTTTTCGCCACACATAAAGTGCTGAGTAGATACTACTTGCCACTCGCTCATATCTAGTGCGGGGAAAAGCGTATCACCCTCATACTCTTTCTCAACAGTGGTTATCTCTATAACATCGGCAATAGGTAGAGTCTGTTTATATATCTCGCCACCACCTATAATAAATATATTATCTAAATCGGCAAGAGCCTTTAGTGCATCATCAATAGAGGTATAACACTCGCACCCCTCTTGCGTGTAGCCTCTATTACGACTAATAATAACATTACGTCTGTTAGGTAGAGGTCTCCCTATCGATTCGTATGTTTTACGTCCCATAACAACACACCCACCTTGTGTGATACTCTTGAAGTGTTGTAAATCCTCTTTAATATGCCATAATAGTTTATTGGCACACCCTATCATATTATTTGCAGCTATTGCTACTACTACAGTAATTTGCATAATCTGAATTATTATATTGCTATTGGCGCTTTAATTGTTGGATAAGGGTCGTAATCTTCGAGAATAAAATTCTCATATTCAAAATCAAATATCGAATCTATGTTACCCTCGATACGCATTTTAGGAAGTGCACGTGGCGTACGAGATAACTGCTCTGTTACTTGCTCGAAGTGATTACAGTAGATGTGTGTATCGCCAAACGAGTGAACGAACTCGCCTAATTCAAGGCCTGTAACGTGGGCAATCATCATTGTAAGTAAAGCATACGAAGCGATATTAAATGGTACACCTAGAAACACATCGGCACTTCGTTGATAGAGTTGGCACGATAGTTTACCATCGGCCACATAAAACTGGAAAAGCGCATGACAAGGAGGAAGAGCCATCTTCTCTATCTCGCCCACATTCCACGCCGACACGATTAGCCTGCGTGAATCGGGATTATTCTTAATCATCTCAACCACTTGGCTTATCTGATCAATAGTTTTACCATCAGCACTACGCCAGCTACGCCACTGCGACCCATACACAGGACCTAGCTCGCCCTCTGGCGAAGCCCATTCATCCCATATCGTTACACGATTATCATTCAGATACTTAATATTAGTATCACCATTTAAAAACCATAACAATTCGTATATAATCGAACGTAAATGTAACTTCTTTGTTGTTAATAACGGAAAGCCTTCCGACAAATCGAATCGCATCTGATAACCAAATATGCTCTGCGTTCCTGTTCCTGTTCTATCTTGCTTGATAACACCCTCACTTCTAATTTTCGAGAGTAAATCTAGGTATTGTTGCATAATACTGTTATTTTATGATTCCCAATCAATAAACTCCTCGCTTAGCGAGTAACTCTCCTCCTCTTCGTCGAAATGGTGCAAATTAGAGCTTAATATTGACACATTCTTAGCCACTAACGAACCATCTTGATTGTGCTCGAGAACAAACTCAACACCTTCGCCAACCTTAAGTTCACTAAAATCGCCATTGTAGTCGCTTGCGTGGAAATATAGATTATTATTCGGATAGTTTATAAATCCAAAATTAGGGTTAAGAGTAACAATCTCGCCTACCCCCCAATCACCTAGCTCCACCTCTATCGCCTCCTCTTTCGAAGGAGGGGTAAATGGTTGTTCTTCTGCCACAACAACAGGCTTAGGTAATTCAACCTCCTTTAGCATGCCATCTAACACCTCTGGTGTATCGTCTAGTATATCGCTAATAATTTCGGTAAAATTAGCCACCTCGAACAGTTTATCACTGCACTCTAGCTCTGGAGTATCATTGTGTATAATATTCCACCCTACCACCATAACATCCATACCCATCGATTTTAAACGACTAGCTAACGGGATATAACACCCCGAACCTGCCACAATGATGGCCATACTTATATCATTTTCAAGGGTAAGATATAACATATCAAGAGAAAGGGTGTTAGCAACCGTTGCATCATCGCACTGCGACGAACCACTTGATAAATGGTAGATAGGCTGAATACCCAATTCAAGAAGTGTATCCTCGTTTGAACGCTCCCAGTACAGCTGATTCTTTCTACCTGCTATATCGTTAGTATATTTTCTGCTTCTAAAACTCTTAGACGAGGCAACATAGACATCCGATAATGTCTCACTAGCTAGCACCTCTGCCCTATGTAGAATATAGTTATGAAGCACCCCAATGTTAAATCGATAACTAACAATATTGTTTGTTGCGTAGTATTTAGATACTCTGTTGATATAGTTTCCATCGTAGTAGATAGCTATACCTCTCTTTCTTTTTGAAATGCTCATAGGTTAGTAGTTTTTAGGATAACATAATATTATTTATTATTTCATCTACCCACTCCATCTGTTGGGCTATGGTCATATTGCTATTATCTAGTAGTATAGCATCATCGGCCATACATAGAGGACTCTCTTCACGTGTCTGGTCTATGTGGTCACGCTCAAGTAGATTAGCTTTTATCTCGTTTAAGGTGTACTCTTGCCCTTTAGCTAACATTTCATCATGGCGACGCTGTGCTCGAACATCTGCCGAGGCTGTCATAAATATTTTTAGCTCGGCATTAGGAAATACCACTGTTCCGATATCCCTGCCATCCATCACAACACCCCTATTTTCGCCCATAGCCTGCTGAAGTGTCACCATACGGTGGCGCACCTCGGCAATCGAGCTTACTATGCTTACAAAACTATTCACCTCTAACGAGCGAATATCCTCAGACACATCACAGCCATTAAGAATCACGGTGTTACCCTCCGCACTTGCTTCAAGAGTTATATTAATATCGCTTAGCGAGCCTATAATAGCACCTCTATCAATCATCTCATCGGCTAGATAACCACACCTTATTGCATATAGAGTAACAGCACGATACATTGCGCCTGTATCAATAAAGATATAGCCGTATCGTGCAGCTATTGCCTTAGCAAAACTGCTCTTTCCACACGACGAGTAGCCATCAATAGCTATTATGATTCGTTTCATCTAAAGTTTAAGTTTAATGAACGCCGTTACTATTGCTAAGAGCCCCAAAGCTGAAATAACAAGCCCAGCACTCTTGTTTATATAAAAAATATGCCTAACAGTAAATTTCTTTCTAAGGACATTCACTATTACGGTTAATATCGTCCACCAAGTTGCAGCCCCTAATAACACACCCACTAACATTAATATATGTGTTGCAAAGGTGAAGTGATAATCACCAATCTTAAAGGCGGCAAACCAACCAAAAAATACCAATATATAGGCTGGGTTGCTTATAGTTAATCCAAAAATCGAAAAATAATCTCTTATTAAATTCCTCTTCGAATGACGATTTCGCCTAATCTGCTGCGCCCCTCTCTCGAAAAATAATTTTAACCCAATTGCTATAATCAATACACCTCCAATAATTTTTATTAGGTGTATATGCTTCTCAATATATGGAAGAACTATCGAGTAGAAAAATAGAGCAATCGTTGCAAACACCGTGTCTGCCGTGGCTGCCCCAAATCCTGAAAATAGTCCCGATAAGAATTTCTTATTTATAGTGCGCTGAATACAGAGCACCCCTATCGGCCCTAACGGTATCGAAGCCAGTAGGCCTATTAGTAAACCGTGAAGAAATATTAATACTACATCATTCATCCTTGCCTATTGTTATAATATTAAGCTCTTTAAGTGTATTAAACGAAGCACGTTGCTCCGCCTCCTTCTTCGAGCCTCCTATACCATAACCATAATCCTTGCCAGAGATTGTTACTACCGCAATAAATTGAGGATCGGTGCTTGTATACTCCTCTCCATGCTTCGAGTTTATCGAAAAATTCTTGCGATTTTTTTGACACCACTCGATAAGCCTACTCTTATAGTCGGTCTCTGTCTCTGTGACAGTGTCAAGATCAAGGTGAGACTTAAACACACGATTTATAAGTAACCTATTAGTGTAGTTATACCCCTTATCAAGATATACAGCCCCAATCATCGCCTCAAATGCATCACCATTTATATGTTTCTTATTTAACGATGCACTACTCTGGGCAACAATATATTTCGATATACCTACCTGCTCTGAGAGAGCATTTAAACTATTTCGAGATACTATCTTTGAACGTAACTGTGTTAAAAAACCCTCATTCTCGTAAGGGTACTCCACATACAACATATCCGACACTATTGCCTCAATTATCGCATCTCCTAGATACTCAAGCCTCTCGTTATTAATTACCGAACCATCGGCTAGCGTTATTGATGCTGATTTATGCACCAATGCTAACTTGTATAGTTCGATATTGTTTGGGTGTATTCCAAAAATCTCTTTTACTGCACGATAGTAATATTTATTCTTCCCAAAATTTGTCTTAAAAATATTACAGATAAAATT
>CAYJHM010000056.1:0-10974 GCA_964369935.1 uncultured Rikenellaceae bacterium | reverse complement strand
TCCTTAAATCCCAAATAATTGCGAAATGATTTTCTAGCATCTGAACTATTATCTTCTAAAGTAGGGAATGTTATATAGTTAGTGCCATTTAGTATATAAGTAGATAAAGCGCTTATTGGTCCAGTAGTTAATACTAGATTACTTATATCTATACCACCGCCAAACATAGTTTCGGAAGAGACCCCAAATTGTAATAATTCTGATTCTGTTGCAATAGTAAGGCTTTTTAATGAGGTACAACCATATATAATTGCACCTTTGCTAATTGTTAATTTAGGTAAAGATAGATTAATTAGGTTAGTAAGCGAGCGAAATGCTTGGTAGTAAATAGTCGTAGCTTCAGGCATATCTATCGACTCGATTGCTAAGTAACCATCCCCAGTAAAATTTGAATAAATTAATGCCCTATCCGCCATCTCTACTATATCAGTAAATACCAAAGATAAACGCCTAGTGTTATCTTTAGAGTAAACATCGTCAATAGCACTCCTAAAGTTAGTGAAATCGTCTGTTGAGCCAGATATTACCCATAGGTCACCTGTTGGATAATTGGTAGCACTAATTGTGTTAATATCCATCCCCGTATCCGCAGTAAATGTTTCGGTAGTTAAATCAACATTATGACGATTACCTGCTAGTAGCGAAACACTACTGCTTTTAGTAAGAGTTAGGTACTCATTATTACTACTCATCAAGCTAAACTCTAAATCTCTAGGTGTACCTGCTGCATCTTCGGGTTTAGTAAATAGGTAAAGGGTATATACACCATCTGTATCTGGAGTTATACCTGTTGTTTTAAGTGTGGTGAATTCTGGTTCGTTAATAAAAGTAAAATTATTCAACGTTCCAGTAATTGTTGGCTTTATTTTAATGGTTAATAACGATAATTCGTGTTTAAAATTACACGCTATCGATTCGTCGGTTCCATCATAGGTGAACGTTCCATTCATTCGCACAATATCCTCTAAGTGGCTAAGGTCTGCATTTGCCGTTTGCGTTACCGATGGCATTGTCATTCCCATTCTCGACTCCAGCGTAGCGTACTCCGTTCTATCTACCGCAGGATATACAAGCGTGTAGTTAGTTGATGCTGTTAATGTAAGAGGTGTGCTGCTAGTGAATGCACCACTCTTTACATTATCGGTACCAGTGTAGGTGAACTCGCCAATATAGGTTCCCGATACTGTTTCGTATAGGGAAATTTTGTCCGACGAGGCATCATCTATTCCCCTTTTCCAAGTTGTTTTTACTATGCCACTCTCATCGCTAAGATGTGCTTTCGAGTTTGGCTCGCCATCAAGCGACACATTAATAGTGTACACCCTAGCCCCCTCGTTGTTGTTATCCACAACGATTTGCTCTTTTTGGCACGAAAATATTATGCACAAAGTGCACAATAATCCCCAAAATGTTGTAATCTTGCTTTTCATTTAATATTGTTTTAGTTGGTGAATATATAATCACGATAATGTAATAATTTACAAATATAAAACAAAATTTTGAAAATACAAGTAATATTAATTAAAAAAATGAGAAATTTATTAGTGTTTGTGATAAATCAGGCGAAATGCTAGCTGTGTGCTTTTAGGGTAAATGGGGGGTAGCATAAAGCAAGCATTTCAACCTGACTATTTAGTTTTATCGGTAAAGGTCTATCTCGTGTGCCACTATATGGTACTCTTCAAGCGAGCGGAGTTCGCTATTGTTGCTTAATAACTCCTCTATTTTTTTTCGATCACCTCGGTGGGCATAAATTACTAACCTTAATAAATCTGCTTGGTTACTATTTATTCCATCTAAGGTCTCTAGGGCACTATTTAGCCTATGTTCTATTATTTGAACTAACGCAAGATTTGTGCCATCTAACCCATCTTTCACAGCTTTATAGTTGCCATTAATATAGTCAAGAATATGACCTGTGTTTATGTGATTGCGAATAAGTTGATAGTCGCCTTGGCTTAGGGCAATAATTGCGATATTGTTGAGTGGCTCGTTAAGAAAATCAGAAGTTGAACTAGATTTCTTGAATAGCTCTTGCGCTCGTTTTATATTGCCATTTCGATAGGCCATAACTCCTAAATTATTATCAATTATTGCCTCCATATAGGCTCTTTTTGCCGCTCCAATTATCGAGTCGCGCATGGTAGAGCTAATTTTAGTGTTTTTTGCTAGCTCTCTAGATAATATCTTGTCTATACTATCAAGTTGTTGATTGTTCATACTTGCTGTCATTATTAGTGGCGAGATATTTAGTAGTCTATCAATTACACTTATTCCACTGCTGCTAAATAGGGTGTCGATTTTTACTCCCTCCTCGAATTGCCCGAACTTATTATTGCCAAAAAGAGTGGTCTCCATAAACAGATAAAAATGTACATCGTGGGGTGGGGTACCATTGTAATAAAATCTGCTTGAACCCTTGTATATACCTCCTTGGTGGGCAATAGTTATAGCCTTAGGATTTTTTACATCTACGCCCTGAAATGATACAATTTTACCCATTACCATTGTCGAGTCGAAAACCATCACAGGCTTTAGTTTAAATCTTTCGTTCGGCGATACCATGCCCTCGGGAATAGTAATGCTATAATTTACACTAATCGAGTCGCCAGTACTGCGAATAGGTAGATTTATTATCGCAATATTTTCAATGTTTTTTTGGGGGGCTAGTGTATCACTTTTAGATGATGTTGCAATTACAGTTTGTGGTTCAGGTTTGGATGGCGAACCACTAATGCCATCATTTAGTGAGGTGTTGGGGATGTTTTTTACAGGCTCTTGAGCTTTGATTGTTGGTACAGGTTGTTGAATACTACTATTTTTAGTGATACTTGATAACTCTGCGTTATTGTCCATAATTTTCTCATTGGGAGTCTCCACCTCCGTGGTTGTAGATGGCTCGTTTGCAGTAAGTGATTGAAAATATCCACAACCACCACTTAACATTGATACTCCAATCAATACTCCTACAATAGTTATTCGTTTCATAATAATTCAGTTTTAATTTATTTTTGAATTATCAATTACTTTGCCTAACTAGTATGAGTGATATAAAAGAAGGAGGGCTGACCTAAGAAAAAGTCAGCCCTAAACGATAGTTAAAGTTCTTTCGTTAATTGTGTCGCACAAGGGGGATAGGGTGGCACAAACGATAGAAAACCATCGTAACAATCACACCCACACAATAACATTGGAACTTCACAGTTATATTTAGCTCCGTTAATAGGATTCTCTCTATTTGCTTAACAAGTTATAGACTTATCCAAATAATGGTGCTATAACGCCCCTGAGATAATCATTAACCAATACTGACCCTTTCGGAATCATTATAGAACTTAAGGTGGCGGGCTTTACTATATATTAAGTAACTGCCTAATATATAGTTTTTAGGCTATTTATTATTATATTGTACCTATTATGGCCACCAAAAATCTAGAACTCTGTATATGTTGCGGTTGCGTTGTTTATATTTATAACGTTAATGTTATTTAAATTATTATAATTGTCAATTATTTTTTTGTTTTTTTCTATTAATTCGCCAATTGTTACACTTGCAAATTAAACCCAATATTCAAATTTATACTATAATGTTTTTTTATGATATTAAAGTGTTGAAATCTGTTAAAAGTATGATTTTTTTTAAGTCATGCAATTTTTTAACAAAAAACCATGTTTATTATATTATAATGATTAACTTTGTGCGTAATTGATAACCAAAAACCTTTTTGAGGTAAATATTTATATGATTAAAATTGATAATATACATAAAAGTTACGATAATGGAACTCTACTTCACGTTTTAAAAGGGGTCTCTATGAGTGTTGAGCCGGGCGAGATGATTTCGATTATGGGAGCTTCGGGTTCGGGTAAATCTACACTGTTAAATATTTTGGGTATTTTAGATGGTTACGATAAGGGAAGCTATTATCTAGCAGGGAAATTAATTGATAACCCTTCGGAGAGAGAGGCTGCAATCTTACGTAATAAGATGATAGGTTTTATTTTTCAATCGTTTAATTTGATTAACTACAAAAATGCACTTGATAATGTGGCGCTGCCTCTCTATTATCGTGGTGTATCGCGTAAACGACGAAATATCGAGGCGATGGAGTTGTTAGATATCCTAGGGTTGAAAGATTGGGCTACTCATATGCCTAACGAGCTATCAGGAGGGCAGAAGCAGAGGGTAGCAATTGCTCGTGCTCTTATCACTAAGCCTGAAATAATATTAGGCGACGAGCCAACAGGTGCGCTTGATAGTAAAAATACTATTGAGGTGATAAATCTTCTTCGTGAGGTGAATCTAAAAGGAATGACAATGATATTAGTAACTCACGAGCGCGAGATAGCCGAATATACTGATAGGATAATAAATTTTAAGGATGGAGTAATTGATAATATCGAGAATTTAAAATTATAGCAATCATCACTGTATGAAAGAATTTTTTTACGAAATAATAGCCTCCATTAAAGAGAATAAGCTGCGGACTGCCCTAACAGGTTTTTCGGTGGCTTGGGGGATATTTATCTTAATAATCCTTTTAGGTGTGGGTAATGGTTTTCGTCAAGGGGTTGAATCAAGTTCTATAAGTAGCGATAATATAAATGTAATTCAGGTATACGCTGGCTATACCGAACTTCCGTATGGAGGTAATAGTGCTGGTAGGCAGGTGCAGATTAAAGATAATAATTTAGAGTCTCTCAGGTTAAATATTCCTCAAATTGTTTCGTACGGGGTGTCGGATAGTTATTTGGCTAATACCACAACTTTAGATGGCGATATGCTGCGAACCACTATTAAAGGTATTAATATCACCCAGCAAGAAATCTCAGATATTACTATTATCAGCGGTCGCTTATTAAACAGTGTTGATGTTGAACACAATCGTAAATTTGTTACAGTAAACGAGTACGTCGCAAATAACCTCTTTGGTTCGAACGATAAGGCAATAAACAGTACAATATTTATCGATGGAATTGGCTTTACCATTGTGGGGATAACAAAGGGAGAGTATGCTTACGAAGTTGCTCAGGTTTGTATTCCTATTTCAACGCTATACGATATTAATACTAAATTATAAGATGTTGGCTATTATAGTATTTCGTTACGTCTTGAGGGAGTAAATGATAGTGAGGAGAGTAAAGAGATTAATTCGATTATTACCACTATACTAGCACGTGAGTTGCAATTCTCTATTAACGATAATGGTGCAATATGGCTTCAGAGTAATATTGACCAATACCTTGAGTTTAGAATGATTTTTACGATTATCAGTACACTATTATGGGTTATAGGTCTAGGAATCTTAATGATTGGGGTAATAGGGGTGTCTAATATTATGATAGTGTCGGTAAACGAACGTATCACCGAGTTTGGGATTCGTAAATCAATGGGAGCAACACCACTATCGCTTGTGAAGATAATATTTGCCGAGTCTATAATGCTTACCTCTGCGTTTGGCTATATAGGGCTATTTTTAGGTGTTGTGTCGCTCAAAATTTTGGATTATTATCTAGATAATGGATTACTAGAAAAGGGAGTCCCTGAACAGATAGACGTTCATTCGATATTTGTTAATCCTACAATTGATATAAAAATTGCATTAGGGGCAACGGTAGTATTAATTGTTGGAGGTTTAATTGCTGGATATATCCCAGCACGAAGAGCCGTAAGGCTTAAAACTATAGACGCAATGCGGTATAATAGATAAAAAAATAGTATAGATAATTATGTTTGGTTTCGATTTTATAGAGGAGGTATGGTACACCCTATCAAAAAATAAGTTAAGAAGTTTCTTAACTTCTATTGGTGTATTCTTTTCTATACTATTTTTGATAATGATGATTGGTTTAGGAATGGGCGCAAAGAGCGGTTTGGTAAGTATGATGGATGAATATTCGAACTCCGCATACATATCGCTTGAACCAACATCTATACCTCATAAAGGATATCCTAAAGGTAGAGTAATAACTACAACAGCTGAGGAGGTAGAGAACCTGAGTAATGTGGTAAGCGGAATAAGACAGGCAAACAGATCTTCAGGGTTTGATGGTAAAGTGCGTAACGTATCGTATAATAAAATAACTATTCACTATGCGCACATTATTCGTCACACTCCAAATTCGGTAGACTTTAGTACAATGGAGTTGTCAGAAGGGAGAATGATTAGCGAACTAGACACAAAAAGGCGTAAATTAGTGTGCTTGATAGGCGAAAATATATCAAAAGCTCTATTTGGCGAACATGGTAAATGTATAGGCGAGTTTATACGAATTGATGGTGTTTATTTTGAGGTTATTGGGGTGATGAGTAGTAACAATCAAGTCACTTTCGGTTCGCACCATCGTACGATAATTGTACCTTCTACCGTTGCCTCGGAACTTTTTAAAATGAATGATGAGGTGTCGAGTTTTGTTGTCACAGCCGATGATAATCATGATGTGGGTGTTGTTGCTGATAATGTGTCGGCTCTGTTAAAAAGACGCTATGGTATAGATAAGGCAGATAATAATGCGGTATATATACATAATATTAGTTACTATTTTGTTACATTTTATAATTTAATTAATGGGATAGAGATTCTGATACTATTAGTGGGTATAGGAACTTTATTGGCTGGCGTGATAGGGGTATCAAGTATAATGTTAATAACTTTAAAAGAACGAACCTCCGAAATTGGAGTGCGTCGTGCTCTAGGGGCTAAACCTCGTGATATTATTATGCAGGTAATGATTGAGAGTTTCTTTTTAACATTCACAACAGGTGTGTTTGCTCTGGGGGCAGGCATATTTGCTTTAGCCATTATGAAAGAGCCAATTAACGTGGCTACTGATGGAATGGTAATAATTGGATTGGATGTTAAACTAGCCGTAATATCAGCTGCTATAGTATTATTAAGTAGTATATTAGCAGGGTGTATACCTGCTTATCGAGCAGTTAAGATAAGAGCTGTTGATGCAATACGTGAAGAATAAATTAGAGAAAATATGAAAAAGTTTATGAAAGGTTTTATGATTGTTGCCATTGTAGGGCTGTTTGTAGCAACAATTATTTTTTTAGTGGTGAGTTCGAAAGAGGCTCCCACAGTATACGAAATTATTAACCCTAAGAGAGATAATATTACCCTCTCGACTATCGCCTCGGGTAGTATTAAGCCTCGGAATGAGATATTAATCAAGCCTCAAATCTCGGGTATTATATCCGAAATATATTGTAAGGCAGGTCAACGAGTTAAGCAGGGTGATATTATTGCTACGGTGAAAATTATTCCCGAAATGGGGCAGCTTAATAGTGCCGAAGCAAGTGTTAAATATGCTAAAATATCGCTTGAGTCTGCAACACTTACATATAATCGCACCAAAACACTGTACAGTAAAGGGGTAGTAACTTTAGAGGAGTTTGAAAGGGCAACCACTGATTACCAACGGGCAGAAGAGGAGTTAAAAGTTGCTCGTAATAATTTAGAGATTGTAGAGAAAGGGGTGCTTAGCGGTTCAAACAAAGTTAGTAATACGCAAATTCGTGCTACTATTGATGGTATGGTTCTAAGTGTGCCAGTGAAAGTGGGAAATTCGGTTATTCTATCAAATACTTTTAATGATGGAACTACAATCGCTATTATTGCCGACCTTAACGATATGCTCTTTGTGGGTAATGTTAATGAAACTGAGATAGAAAAAATACGCCAAGGAATGGATGCCGAAATTACTATTGGGGCACTCGGATCGGCAGCGATTAAGGCTAAGGTCGAGTATATATCACCGCAAGGGACGGATAATAATGGGGTGGTATCGTTTCCAATTGAGGCGGCTATCTCTATACCTGATTCGCTATTTATTCGTGCTGGATATAGTGCAAATGCAAAATTTATTACCAATAATAGAGAGAATATATTAGTTATTCCCGAAAAATGTGTAACATTCGTAGGCGACTCTACCTTCGTTGAGAAATTAATTACACCTATCGAAGATATTGGAAATCAAAAATTCGAACGTCAGCAGGTTACACTGGGAATATCTAACGGGGTATCGGTAGAGGTTTTAAAAGGGGTGTTGAAAGGTGATAATTTAAAAGGTTTTAAAATCGATTAATCATGAGAATTAAACTATATATTACAGTTCTAATTTCGCTACTATATGTAGGCAATAGCTATGCCCAAAAAGTTTGGACTCTTGAAGAGTGTATTAAGTATGCTATCGAGAATAATATAGATGTTAAACAGAGCCAACTATCTATTCAACAGAGCGAAATAGCATATCAGAGTGCAAAGAATGATAGGTTACCCACAGTGGGAGGATCACTGGGCGGGAGCATATATTTTGGGCGCGCTCCTTCGCGCGATGGAACAACAATGGATACAAATATTCAGCATTCTGGCTCGTTAGGTGCATCTACATCGCTATCGTTGTACGAGGGTGGGAGATTGAAAAATAGCATCGAGGCTAGAAATTTTGCTCTTCAATCAACAATCGAAAATTATGCTGCCGCAAAAGAGAGTGTTGCCTTGCAAATAGTAGGATTGTATATGCAGGTGCTGTTTCAGTACGAAATTTATCGCTTAGCCGAGATGCAGGTTAATATATCTAACGAGTTGGTAGAGCGAAATAATGACCTGCTCGAAAATGGCAAAATCACTCAAAAGGATTATTACGAGAGTCGTTCGCTTTTGGCTAATGATAAACTTTTATTAACTGAATCGTTGATTAATTATCAGCAGTCGCTATTAAATCTATCGCAGGCACTTAATTGGAGTAGCGAGCATGAATTTAAGGTCGATTTATCACAAATATCTAACAGTAGTAGGGTAGAGCCGATTAATCTTCCATCGCTAGAGTCTATCTACTTGTTTAGCGAAAATAGTAGACCTTCGATTAAGAGTGAAAAGCTAAGGTTGAAAGAGTTAGAGTATAACTATAAGATAGTTAAAGCAGCAGCTATGCCTTCAATATCACTGTCGGCAAGCTACGGCACATCTTACTTCTATGCCTTTAATAATACTACTGGTATCCCAAATATAGCCCTGATAGATCAGTTAGGAGATAATGGAAATCAATCGGTTGGTTTGTCCTTGAATATACCAATCTTTAATAAATTCTCAGTACGTAATCAGAAGTACTCTGCACGTTTAAATATCACTAGTCAGCAATTAGCAATAGATAAAAGCAAACAGGCTCTGCGAAAAGAGATTGAACAGGCCTATTATAGTGCACTACAATCGTGGGAGCGTTTAAATGCTTCAAGCGAGTCACTAGAGGCAACGAAAAAGGCATTCGAATTTGCTAAAGTAAGTGTCGAAGAGGGGAAAACTACAATCTACGATTATAATAGCTCTAAGAACCTATTACTTAAATCCGAGTCGGAGTTTGCTAGGGCTAAATATGAATATCTGCTTAACTGTAAAATAGTTAATTTCTATAATGGTAGCCCTCTGTATTAAGAAATTAATAAATAATGCACTATAAAAGTCATATTTATTGGTAAAAAGACTTATCTTTGTACGTTAATATCGTTTGTGTAAATGATGTATTTTGTGTAAATTATTGAGTTAATATAAATTTATCGAGTATATGATAGTAGGTTCAAATACAATAGTGGCACTAGCAACAGGTAGTGGAGGGGCTATTTCAGTAGTAAGAGTAAGTGGTCATAGGGCTATTGAGATAGTAGATAAGATATTTACTCCACGTAGTGGTGTTTCGCTTGCATTATCTGGTGGTTTTACGCTTCATTATGGCGATATTAATGATGTAAATGGCAACCAGTTAGATGATGTAATTGTGTCGTTATTCCGTGCGCCACGATCGTACACAGGTGAAGATATGGTTGAAATATCTACTCACGCCTCGACTTATATAGTTCAATCATTGTTTACAGTACTATTATCCTATGGTTGCACTATGGCACAACCTGGGGAGTTTACATTAAGGGCATATACTAACGGCAAAATGGGTCTAGTAGAGGCCGAGGCAGTTGCCGATTTGATAGCTGCGCAAAATGCATCACAGCACCGATTGGCATCAAACCAGATGAGAGGAGGCTACTCGAAGGAGTTCTCGCTTCTGCGTCAAAAGCTATTAGACACTTTAGCATTAATCGAGTTGGAGCTAGATTTTGGAGAAGAGGATGTAGAGTTTGCGGATATGGAGCAATTAATGGTATTATTGACTGAAATTGATTCAATTATCAGTAGATTGGTATCTTCATTCTCAAATGGTAATGCCATTAAGAGTGGAGTTCCAGTTGTAATTGTCGGTAGTCCTAATGCTGGAAAATCAACCTTATTGAATGCTATACTAAAAGATGATAGGGCCATTGTTTCAGAGATAGCAGGAACTACTCGCGATATAATCGAGGAGTATAAAGTTATAGGAGATATCAAGTTTAGGTTTATCGACACGGCAGGTCTACGTCAGAGCAGTGATAAAATTGAGAGTATGGGTATTGGTCGTACATATAAAGCACTAGAGCGTGCCGAGGTGGTTATTCACCTTTTAGATGCTACATTGTCAATATCCGAATTGAAATCAGAACTATCATCAATAGAGTGCAAGGAAGGTCAGCAATTAATAAGGGTATTTAATAAGTGTGAAATGGGCGATTTTTCAGATAAATTATCTCAACTACCAAACGGAATTTTAATTTCAGCCAAAGAGGGTAGTGGTATAGATATTTTAGAGACATCATTAAGTACCCTATATTCCACACTAAACGACGGAAAGAGCGAAGTAATAATTTCCAATGCCAGACACTACGAATTATTACAGAGCAGCCAAACATCAATCCAAAGGGCAAAACAAAGTATAAACGCAGGCCTAAGCGGCGACATAATCAGTCAAGATCTAAGAGAAAGCGCCTACTACCTAGGCTCACTAACAGGCGAAATAACCACAGACGACATACTAACCAACATCTTCGCAAATTTCTGCATTGGTAAGTAGTTGATACTTAATAAATTAGCTCAAAAACATATAAAC
>CAYJHM010000055.1:0-11299 GCA_964369935.1 uncultured Rikenellaceae bacterium | reverse complement strand
CAAGTATATGATATGTTTTATAAGGAGCTATATATGTACGTAATTAAGTTGTACGGAAACGACTCGAATGCTGCCGATATTGTACAAGATAGTTTTTTAGACATTTGGGGAAATAATAATGTTCTATTTAACTCTCTTCATAAATTGAAATCATATATGTTTGTCTATATCAAAAACCGCTTCTTAATGGATTACAGAAAGAATAGGGTTATTGATAGGCATAGAGATGGTATATTGTACAACAACGACTACTTCACTACACAAGCAGCCGAAGCCGAATTTTATTCGTTAATTCCTAGCATACTTAATATGCTACCTAAAGATTGTGCCGAGTCGTTTGCTCTATTTCTCGAGGGCGTAGATATTAAAGAGATAGCGCATAGGTTAAATAAAACCGAAAGTGCGATATACAAACAACGAATCAAGGCTATATCAATACTAAAGCTAAAACTCTCAGGAAAAAGAGATAGATTATTACTGCTTTACATTTTAGTTATTAACCTGAGTTTTA
Source organism: uncultured Rikenellaceae bacterium (assembly GCA_964369935.1). GTDB lineage: Bacteria > Bacteroidota > Bacteroidia > Bacteroidales > Rikenellaceae > JADFUS01. The sequence continues at coordinate 10,788 of CAYJHM010000055.1, read as the reverse complement.
AATAAGAAACAGTCAGACTTTCTTTTTTACTGGCATTTTTCACCTATCCTATGTAATATTAACACGTACACGCTTTTTTTGCTACTATTTTGTAATATATATTCTACTGATTTACTGCCACTTTCACATTTCGTGTAAAATAATTTTAAAAAAAACGTATTTTTATTACCAAAAAATTATACTTCATTAACTATATATATAAATCAGTTAATAGTATGAAAGAAAATATAGGTAATAATAACGAATTTAATAGTGCATACAAGCTATCGGAGATGACCTTTGAGGCTATTCAGAGCGGCAAGCTTGATAAAGCGGCTTACCGCGAGGCACTATCTAACATTGATGATGCAGACAAATTCATATCGGATATCACCAATGAAGAGTACGTAAGTAACAGTGTAGAGTTAATTAGGGGCGCATACAGTAAGCGTAACACCGAAAAGTTAGCTCGACGCATAAGCGAGAAGGCGAGGGCAAGGGGTAGATTTAGAACTATCACCACTATCTCGGCATCGGTTGCAGCGGCAGCACTATTTATAATAGTACAGATAATAAATAACGATAGTAATAGCACAAATAGCTTTATAGCTCAAAAAAGTATCGACATTGCCGACTATGCTGTTCCAGTTATCACAACCGATTTAGGGGGTGCATTTGCTGTTGATACCCTAACAGGCATCGAGATTAATAGCCAACTTATAACTAAAAGGCAGATAGCCGAACTTAACAAAGAAGAGACATCAATTATGGCTATGAGTAAATTAATTGTCCCTAAAGGGTTTACTCAGAGGGTTACTCTAGCAGACGGTTCGGTTGTAACACTAAATGCACAGAGTACACTTACCTACCCACGCGAGTTTAGCGATAGTTCAAGGGTTGTTACCCTTACAGGTGAAGGCTATTTCGAGGTAGCAAAATCAAGCACACCTTTTATTGTTAAGGTAAAAGATTTAAATGTTAAGGTATATGGCACATCGTTCAACATTAACGAGTTTAATGGTAATATCGAGACACTACTTGTTAGCGGTTCGGTTGGTGTAACAAATAATAACGAATCAAACGAGATAATCTTAGAACCAAATCAAATGCTTGAGTACAACAAGAAGATGTCTGAATCTAAAGTTTTAAATGTTAATCCTCAAAGCTATATCGGATGGCTTGGTGGTGATTTTGATTACCGTTCACGCCCACTATCCGAGCTGTTACGCGACCTATCACGTTGGTACGACATCGAGTTTGCCACAAAAGAGAATATTGACAATATTTATGTCTCATTTTACTCTAGCCGTAACACCAAACCCGAAGAGATATTTAAGCTAATAACAAGATCAAATAATTTAATATTCATTAATAATGGTGAAGGGAAGTATGATATAAAGAGCAAGTAGTAGTGACAATAAACATTACAGCACTAGGTGCGGTGGTTTAGCAGAAAAATAATTATTAAATATTTTAAAACTAATATGATTTTTATGAGTAAAAAATTACTTTGTTTTCAAAAAACAACAAAATGGGGCGGCTACCTTTTGGCAGCTCTATTACTCTGCATTATTCCCTTGGGGGCTAATGCCACAATAAAAGCTCAAACTGCGAAGGTTGCGCAGACACTTGAGCAGAAAATTAGCCTAACAATTAAGAACTCCTCTATCGAGTCGATTCTTGTGGCAATTTGTAAAGGGTCCGATTTAAAGTATATCACCGACAGTGGTGTTGTATTAGACAAATCGAATAATCACTCTATTGATGTTAAGCAAGTTAGTATTAAGAGCGCTTTAGAGACTCTTTTCAAATCAACAAACTACGATTTTGTTGCCGTTAATGGTAGTATATTAATTACCAACCGCGAGATAGAGCCTATCGCTGCCGAGCAGCAAGAGCCTCAAAAAATTGCAGTGAGCGGTAAGGTGGTAGACTCTAAAGGCCAACCTATTGCTGGTGCTACTGTATTAGTAGACGGAACAAACGATGGTGCAATTACCGATAGCGATGGTCAGTTTGCTTTCAATGCAGCAATAGGCGATGTTGTAACAGTAACATTTGTGGGTTATCTTGATCAGCAAATAACAATTAACAGTGCTTACCTAACAATTACACTTGAAATTGATGCTCTATTAGTTGAGGATGTGGTTGTTACTGGTATCGTTAATCGCAAAACATCAACATATACAGGTAGTGCTACAACATTAAAGGCAGACGATTTAAAGAGAGTATCTAGCTCGAATGTATTTGCAAGTTTAAAGGTACTAGATCCATCGTTAATGATACTAGACAATCTAGAGGCAGGTTCAGACCCTAATGCAACAATGGATATGCGTTTACGCGGTACAGGTTCATTCGACACTTCATCTGAGGTATCTTCAATGAAAGGAACATACACCTCCAATCCAAACTCTCCACTATTTATCCTAGATGGTTTCGAAACTACAGTTGAGACAATTATGGACTTAGATGTTGAGCGTGTTGAGAGTTTAACTATCCTAAAAGATGCAACCGCTAAGGCACTATACGGAGCACGTGCTGCAAATGGTGTAATTGTTATCCAAACAAGAGTAAACAATTCAACTGGCGTTCGTGTATCATATAAGTTAGATATAGATGTTGAGGCACCAGACTTATCGAGCTACGACCTAATGAACGCCGAGGAGAAGTTAGATTGGGAGCTAAAAATGGGCGAGTTCGATAATAATGGATTCGGCGATACGTTCTACGAGATGAAAAAGCAACTTATCGCATCGGGTGTAAACACCGACTGGATGGCTCTTCCTCTACGTAATGCCGTATCTAATAAGCACCGTCTTGATTTCGAGTTAGGCGGACAGCAGCTACGTGTTATTGCGGGTCTTACATTCAACAATAACAATGGTGTAATGCAAGGTTCTAACAGAAATACCCTAGCAGGAGATTTTAAGATTGCTTATAGAAGTAAAAACAACAAATTAGCGGTTGCTAACTCTACAAATATTACATATAATAAGAGTAACAACTCTAATTTTGGCGAGTATTCGGAGTATGTACGTATGAACCCATACTACCCTGCTTATGATAAGTTTGGCTTACCTTACAAAAACACATACAACATTGGGTTATCAGACCCAAGCGCAGGCGATATGCTATGGGGATATGTTGCTAATCCTTTATGGGACTCAACAGTAGGAAATATCGACACTGAAAGCTATACTAATATAATTAACAACATTAATGTTGATTACTGGTTCTCTGATGCGCTAAAGGCAACTATTCGTTTCGGTTTAGACTATAAATTAACCTCAGCCGACGAGTTCTACTCGCCTAACGATACTATGTTCGACCGATACACCGAAGATAGATTAGACGAGATGGGTTGGTACACTAAAAATCAAGGTAACGCAATTAACTTTGCTGGAGATGCTCAAGTATCGTACAATAAGGTTCTTAACGATAAGCACATTATCACTTTTACAGCTCAGGGCTCTATTGCACAGCAAGATGCTAGCGAGTATTGGATTACAGCAACTGGATTCCCTTCAGATATGGCTAGCAATATTATCTTCTCAAGCAGATATATGCTTAATGGTAAGCCAGAGGGTTACGACTCTATCAGAAGAACAATAAGTGGACTTGCTACTGGTAGCTACTCGTACGCCGATAAGTACCTATTTGATTTCTCGCTACGTTCAGACGGTTCGAGCGACTACGGTGAGAACGATCGTTGGGGAACATTCTGGGCAACTGGTTTTGGTTACAATATCCACGAAGAGGATTTCTTTAAGGTTAATGCAATCAATAAGTTAAAGTTTCGCTACTCTATGGGTACAACAGGTGCTACTTCTCCTGTTCAGTATGGTGGTATGTATGTATATAATTACTATATCGATAAGTTATATCAAGGTCAATTTGGTTTAGTGCTAAATAACCTTCCTAACTTCGATTTAAGTTGGCAAGAGAAGTTCGATAGAACAATCGGTTTCGATTTAGCTGCTTTCGACAACAAACTTAACTTAACATTCGACTACTACTGGGCAACAACTAGAAATTCGGTTATTAATCAGTCGATTGCACCATCGCACGGATTCTCTACTATCAGCGAAAATGTTGGAGAGATACTAAACGAGGGTTGGGATATTAGAGCATCTTATAGAGTATGGAATCAAACCTCTACTCGTTCGTTTGTTTCGGTTTTTGCAAATGTTTCGCACAACACTAACACTATTATCGAACTATCTGATGCAATGAGCGCATATAATAAGCAGGTAGATGAGATATATAACCAAACAGGCGAAGATCAGAGATCAGACTCTCGCCCATTACCAAAATATTACGAAGGTGCATCGATGGATGCTATCTGGGCGATGGCCTCAGCAGGTATTGACCCAATGAATGGTCGCGAAATATTTATCGACCGTGCAGGTAATGCAACTTACGAGTACGACCCAGCCGAGCAGCAGGAGTTAGGAAACTCACTTCCGCTATTCTATGGTAGTGCAGGTATTCAAGCCGAGTATAAAGGTTTTGGACTAAATATAGCTCTATCTTATCGCTACGGTGGCCAGTTATATAACTATACTCTTGCCGAGCGTGTTGAGGCTTACGATATTAAGTATAATGTTGATCGTCGAGTAATCGAGGGTGCTTGGACTCCCGAGAATCCAGATGCTAAATATAGAGCAGCAAACGAGTTCAGACAAGTGATAAATACCTATGTAGACCCATCAGGACAAGAGCACCAACTAGGATCTGGTAATGCTTTCTACTACCCACCATCACTTCCTACCGAGCGTTTCATTATGGACGATAATAGAATCGATATCAATAGTGTTTCGCTATCATACGACTTCTGGAGACACGATTTTGTTAAGAAGTTAGGACTGGAGAACTTAAAGTTCACTCTATATGGCGAGAATCTTCTAACCATATCATCTACTAAGGTCGAAAGAGGTACTGCCTATCCTTTCAGTAGAGTATTTAAAGCATCATTAGCAGTAACATTTTAATTAGAACAGAGATGAAAAAAATAATTTATAGTATAGTTACACTGCTTGCCATATTAGGAACAACCACAAGTTGTAACAAATGGCTTAATGTAACTCCCGAGACAAAACTGCTAGGTTCAAACGTATTCACTAGTGCCGAGTCGTTTGAGCAGTGTATGATTGGTTGTTATCTAACAATGACCGAAGCAAAAACTTACGGGGCAGCACTAACCATGTTTGAGATAGATTTAGCAACAAAATTATATACATTTACATCTACCGATGCTTCGGAAAATGGCTATAATAACATAGCAAACTGCGCTTGGAGCACATCTGATGAGGGTGTTAATTTTGGATTATACGCTTGGACGGGTCTTTACAATGTGATTGTAAATATAAATGCCTTTACCTCAGAGCTAGAGAAGACAGACCTTCTTAGTGATGTGGATAAGAATAAACTATTTGCCGAGGCGTACACAATGCGTGCATTCTGCCACTTTGATGTTCTTCGCCTGTTCGGGCCTGCTTATCTAACCGAAGATAAAGCAGAAAAGTTAAACACAAGCGTTATGCCTTATGTTACAGTGGTAGATAAGACACCATTCGCTAGGCAGAATGTAAGAGAAATTTTAGATGCTATACACAGCGAACTAGATAACGCAATAAAACTATACGACTCGGTTCCTGCCGATGAGCAAGACGAGCTTAATCAAGGCCGTTTCAGTAAGTGGGCTGCTCACGCAATCAAGGCTCGTGCCTATATGTGGGAGGGCGAATATGCAAAAGCAATCACTCCGCTAGAGGCAATTATCGATTCGAATGTGTACACTATGTTAGCTGATGACGAGGGTAACTATGACTACGTTATGAAACTTGATGCTCACAATTTATTTTTAAACTCGGGTATAGAGTACTATCTATTTGTTGAGAATCCTGGAAATAGTGACAACGCGTCCAATCAAATTGCACTAAACAGCGAAACATTTAATGCTATGGTCGAGCCAACAAACGTGGGCGACCCTCGCACACAAGTTGGTAGTTGGTGGCAATCAAGTGGTGGCAAATATATAACGAACAAGTATGGCGACACCAGAACAATCAAGAACGAACTGCCACTTATCAGATATAGCGAAATTATCTATATGTATGCCGAGGCACTAGAGAGAACAGGTAGTGCAGAAGCTGCAAATGTTATCACTCAAGCAAGAGCAGATAGAGGTATTACCGCTGCATATACAGGTAGTGTTATCGAAGCTATTGTTCAGGAGTACTACAAAGAGCTATTTGGCGATGGACAACTATTCTACCTATTTAAGCGTGGACTAAAAAATAGTTCGATTGGCGGTTCGCACGAGGAGAGAGATTTTGTTCTACCTATCCCACAAGAGGAGCTAGGTTATTAATATTTTATAATGATAAAATTTATTTGTATGAAAAATATAAAAATATTTCTTTTGATGCTTGTCTCTACCTTGTTTGCCTTTTCATGCACGCAAGACGAGGTGTATCAATATAACGGTTTGGATTATGCTGGTGTAATTATAAATGATTTAGATGTGGATGTTGCTGCATCGCACACATTTTTAACCGACCCTACTGCTCAGACTGCCGATATGAGTATAAAAGTAACCATTTCGGGTAAGCCTGTAAATAAAGACAGATACTTCGATGTTGAGGTTGTGGAGGATAAATCAGACTATAAGCCAGAGCAGATAAAGAGTATCGAGTGTATGATACCTGCCGACTCTACTTGGGGAAATATCAAGCTAACTATTAATAGAACAGCTGATATGGACACTAAGGAGTTCTATGTAACATATACACTGAAAGCTACCGAAGATTTCCCTGAAACAGGGCTTAACAATGGTAGAGCAAGATTTATTTACAGTAACGTTGTGGGTATGCCAGCGTTTTGGACAGAGTACTATAGCATTTGGTTAGGTCAATACTCAGATAATTTTTATACTTTAGTATCGTCATTAAACACAAATGGTGGTTCCGATTTATCGAAAAATATTCTCGAGGAGCATCAAGAAAAATTGGATGAACTCAAAACTAATGGAAATATAACTGTATATGGAAACAAATACGCCACCTTTGAAGATTGGTACTTCAGTAGCTATAACTTCTACGCTAAGAGTAACCCATATATGGATGTACTTAAAATGAACGTAAATAGGGAGTTATCAAACAAAAGAGGCACACCAGACGAGTACAAGCACAACGATGGCACCTCGATAGTGTTACCTAGATAATAATTTTATAATTTAATTAGATATAATATGAAAAAGATAATATTTTCGGTTTTGATTCTGCTATCAATGGTATCTTGTATAAAAGATGACACTACAGGTTGGCAGCGCGAATTTGAAACTGTTACATTCCACGGACGAACACAAGATGGTAGCGCACCATTGAGCACCTCGGTATGGAGCCGTGATATAAATATGATGATGGGTGAAACTGTTACTTATGCGTTAGACTCGATAAAACTGACCGATAAGGATGGAAATACCGTTGAGATAATTGATGCAAACACAAATAACCCAGATTATAAGTTCGAGTGGATTGCTACAAAACAAGACGACTCAAGAGTGGTGTTATCTGAGGGGTTCACGCTAACACACGAGGTTGTTGAGGGAATTGGAACATACGAGGACATCAATTTTGTTTTTACGAGACTAGAGAGTAACTTAAGCTATTACTACAGATTTATGACCGCTATTCTATCAGAACTGAACGATGGATTGGTAGTTATTGATACTAAAGATGGTGCTACTTCAGAGTTTCATCAAGTAAAAACTTCATACCTTAGTACAAACAGCTATAGTGGTGAGGATTTAGTTTACACTAACCTATGGGCAGCAAATGAGAGTAATGGCGGACCATTCCAAGGTATAGTTAAATCTATACTTTATGAATCGGATTACTACAATCCAGGACCTGAGGGCACAAGAGTATTTATTCTTAAAGAGGGTGGCGACGTTCTTGTGCACGATGCTAACTACAAAGAGTGGCTAGCACCTAACGAGATGTTTGTATCTAAACCAACCGATGAAACATTGATTGATATGACCGCTAGTAAGAGTGGTGAACTGGCATTTATTGGCGATAAAGGAAACTATTACCATAGAGCAATGAATATGATAGGCGCACCACACCTTACTTACGATAGAGAGGAGTATAATGTAACCTCTTATGAGAGAAATGGTTTAGAATGGTCGTCGCACTATGTGTTTGATGCAACAAAAGGTAGAATATTATCAAACACAGGAACAGAGTTTTTAGCTCTTGCGAGTTATGCAGGCGGATGTACAAATGATGGTTTATTTAGTTATGACGGATTCTCTGCATTTGACTGTATCTATATGGGACCATCTAAAGGCGTAAGCTATATTTCGCCATGGGGTAGTGCATCAACAGCTAATGGTGTAACAATGATTTTAAGAGAGAAATCAAACCCATCAGCACTATATGCATATAAGATTAATCCTACTTCGTATGGTGTAGTAAATAAAGAGAAACACGATATCTCTGCTTCGCAAGCAGTAAATGGTCAATTATTTACCTCGTCAATGCAAGGTAATATATTATTCTATGTTACTAACGACAACGAACTTCGTGCAGTGAATGTTACTCAAGCCGCTACAAACGATGTGTTACTTGAGACATTTGCAGGCGAAAAGATAACTAAAATTAATATCTATACCGCTCGTAACTTAGGCATTTTAAAGTTTATGGATAACGGAACAGAGGTTATACTAGATAACGAACGTTGGAATGATGCTAAATCAACCCAAGGAAGGCTTCTTCAAGTTGTTACACATAACGAGAGTACTGGTAACGGTAAGGTTTATCTACTTCCTATCAGAAACGCAGATAACCCAACAGTTGCCCTTGAAGATAAGGTGGGTGGCGTGCGTCCAAACACAAAGGTTATCGAGGGAGATGCAAGCGGTTATAAGTTCGGTAGAATTACAGCTACTTGTTTAACCGCAGATATTGCTAACTATTAATATTTGTATAAGGGGCGGCAACCGCCCCTTATATTAAAAAAAAGAAATACTTTATTATGAAAAATTTATTATTTGGATTATTTGCTCTGCTAATACTAACATCATGTGGCGAGAAAAAGCACGAGGGATGGGTTGTTAATGGAACTATCAATGGATTTGCCGATTGCGAGATTACATTGGATGTTAATAACAAGAAATATACCGCTCAACTTGTAGGGGGTAAATTCACAATGAAAGGCGATCCTGTTAGCGAGCCAGCAATGACTGGTTTATCAACAAATACAGACCCAGGTCTCTGCATTCCAATATTTATTGAGAATGGCATATTTACATTTACCGCAAATGTTACAGAGAAGAGCTTCGAAGGAAGGAATGGAGCGACTTTTAAGACATACGAAGCAAAAATAGTGAGCCATGAAGGGTCTGAGGTAAATAAACAAGCTATCGAAGTAGATAAAATGAAGAAAGCAATTATGCAACCTATATGGGACACTCCTCACGGTGAAGGGCACAAAATGAGTGATAGCGAATACACTGTTCTGCACCGCGCTGGCGAGGCTGAAGTGCAGGCTCTATTTCAGAAGTATATCAAGGATAATCCAAATAGCTTATACACTCCGTTCATGCTAGGAACCGCACTAAAAGGGTCTAGCAACGAAGACATTAAAAAGGTTCTAGGATATATTAATCCAAACATTAAATCTTCAATCATAGATATATATAAAGAGAAGTTAGCAACGTCAAAAGATGTTGATATTTCGAAGGTGATTAAAGCATCAAACGTATCGTACAAAGTAGATAACAGCTATGATGGAACAGCACATAAAAATGCTAAATATATTGGTGTAATGAAGAGTGGTAATCTGGTGGCTCTAAATAACGATAACTCAATATCTGTTATCAATGATAAAGGCAAGCAGATTAGCACATTTACTACCACTAAAGAGGGAAAGGTGTCTACAATTGCAGTTGATGAAAATGATAATATTTTTGTTTTAATCCCTAATATTGTAGAGGTGGAGACCGAATACAGAGGAAAGAAGATGAAGAGCAGAAAAATTGATGGATACAAGTGCGATATATACACAACAAATGGCAAATTAGCTAGAACAATGAACCTTAAAGGAACCGAAGAGGCTACCGGGGCACGTGTTGCGAACAATAAACTTATTCTTGCCGATATGAGAGGTTCTGATCTTGATGTATTCAATGCTGAAACGGGTGTACTTGAGACCTCAATACCAGGAATGCGTGCATGTTGTGGTATTCTTGATTTTAGTATCAATGACAAAAATGAGGTGTTAGTTGCTAATCTTGGGGCATTCCGTGTCGAGTCGTACAATCTAAGTGGCAAAAAACTATTCTCGTTTGGTTCGCGTGGAACAGCTATCGACCTATTCCATGGCTGTTGTAACCCTGTAAGTGTAGCCTACTTATCGAACGGAGCACTTGTTACCGTAGAAAAAGACCCTACACGTGTAAAGGTGTACTCAAAAGAGGGTGCGATTGCAATCAAGGGTATCGACGAAATGGTTAAAGGTTGTACATATATACCTATGACAGTGGATGGTAAAGATAACCTATATCTTGCATCGCCTATTAAGGGTATCGTAAAATGTGTTGCAAGTTAATTAATGTTAATAATATATAATTAGTAATTAAATTTATGAAACGAAGCATTAATTTATAATAATAAATTCACCCACAGGTGATTATTATAAATTTGTGTCTGAGTTACATACGACAAATGAAAAACAAATTATAAACGTATGAAAACAGAATATAAGTTAATGAACGTAGCCTCGCAAGAGATTTTCGAGGAT
>CAYJHM010000054.1:0-11513 GCA_964369935.1 uncultured Rikenellaceae bacterium | reverse complement strand
GCCCCCTATTTCAAAATTGTTCGTAAAAGCCTATCGTTTAGTAAGTTATACTAATTTTTGTTTTTTTTATCGGACGCTAATAAATAAATACATGTAATTATTATATCATATGGGTAAAAAATATTAACTTTGTGCCCAAATCGGCATATAGTATTTTTGCCAGTTGAATTATAAATATAGTAAGTATGCAACTTTTCTATTCTCAAAATATTGATAATAATACAGTCACTCTTAATGAAGAGGAGTCGAAACACGCTGTTCGTGTATTGCGTAAAACAGTGGGCGATTCGCTTACGGTGATTGATGGGTTAGGTTCGCTTTATCGCTGTGAGATTTTAGATGCACACCCTAAACATACTCTTTGTACGGTGGTCGAGCGAATTGATAATTTCCAACCTTTGAACTATAATCTGCATATTGCGATTGCTCCTACTAAGGTGATAGATAGGATTGAGTGGTTTTTAGAGAAGGCTACTGAGATAGGTGTAGGCGAGATTACAATGCTTAGGTGCGATCGTTCGGAACGTAAAGTGGTGAAGATTGATAGATTAGAAAAAGTTGTGGTTAGTGCTATGAAGCAATCAATAAAGGCTCGTAAACCGCAACTGAATGATATGGTTTCGTTTGCAGATTTTATATCATCTAATTTCGAGGGTTACGATAAATTTATTGCTCACTGTAATGAGAGTAACGACACGTGTCACCTTAAAAAGCTGCTTGTAAGTAACCCAAATATAGTAGTTATGATAGGGCCAGAGGGGGATTTTTCTCCCAACGAGGTTGCCGAAGCTAAAAAAAGAGGATTTAAAGAAATTTCGTTAGGAGAGGAGCGTTTACGAACAGAGACAGCTGCTCTTTATGCCACTACAACAGTGGCACTACACCATATAAGATGATAGAAAAAGATAAAAATAGAGTAGTTTGGTTAGATATTAATGCCTCATACTCGCACTCGTCGCTAGCTCTTCCTGCTATTGAGGCACAGAATCCTAATCACCCTAAAATAGAGTGGGGTGTGGTTTCGGGTACTATAAATAGTGTTGTTTCTACGTTGGTTGAAGAGCTTGTTGCCTTAAATCCTGATATCATAGCATATACTGCTTGGTTGTTTAATCATAAAATGTTACTAGAGGTGCTATCTCGTTATAAAACACTCTATCCAAATACGGTGGTAATAGGTGGTGGTGCAGAGTATCTAGGAGATAACGAAGAGTATCTGCGCCGAAATAGTTTTATTAATTACGTGGTGCGAGGAGAGGGCGAAGAGGCGTTTTATAGGTGGTTTGAAGGCGATTTAACCTGCGAAGGCTTATGTTATATAGATGGTTCGGAGTACATTGATAATGGCATTGCTAGGGTAGTAAATTTTGCTGCGTTGAATGCTCCTGAAGAGAGTAAGTTTTTTGATTGGAGTAAACCTTTTGTGCAAATAGAGAGTGCTAGAGGGTGCTTTAATGGTTGTTCGTTCTGTGTTAGCGGAAACGATAAACCTCTTCGTACTATACCAATAAGCAATCTACGTGAGAGGCTTGTTAGGGTACAGAAGATGGGTGTAACAGATATTAGGTTACTTGATAGAACATTCAACTCGTTAGGTAAACGTCCTATGGAGATGCTAGAGCTATTTATGGAGTTCGAAGGTTCGTTAAATTTTCATTTAGAGGTTCACCCTGCGCTATTAGGCGACACACTAAAATCTAAATTGCGTACAATGCCTAGTAATATGTTACATATTGAGGCTGGTGTACAGTCGTTATCGCAAAAAGTTATAACTAGTGTTGATAGGTACGGCGATATTGAAAAGGTGGTTGAGGGGCTTAAATTTCTTGCTTCGCTTGATAATATGGAGGTTCATAGTGACCTTATCGCTGGATTGCCGTTCTACACTCTAGAAATGATATATAGTGATGTGGTGTCGTTAATTGATATTGGTTGTAGCGAGATTCAATTAGAGCTATTAAAGGTACTGCCAGGGACAAAAATAGCAGCTGACAGGGCTATTAAACACGCACCCATTCCGCCTTATGAGGTGATGGAGACAGGTTGGATAAGTTATTCCGAACTGCAAGAGGCTCGTCGTTTATCTCGCGTATTAGATATATATTATAACTCGTCGAATTGGCAAAAATCATTCGGTGAGCTTGCATTAAGTAGTAGTGATTTTTTGTCGAAGTTCACTTCGTATATCACCTCTTTGGGTATGATAGATACCCCATTAAGTCAAGAACGTAGAGGTATTTTATTGTATGATTACTGTATAGAGCATCACCCTAAAGCGATTAAGAGTGTAACTATTGATTGGCTTAAATGTGGGTTATCGCTCAAACGTGGGGCGGGGGCTAATGCAGTTCAGGTATCAACCGATATACCAAGCGTATTATCATCCAGGAGTGGGAATAGTAGGGTATACTCTATTACACTTGATGAGTGCTTGATTTGGTTTGTAATAGATAGGGGGGTGTCACTTACCTCTCCTACGATGGTGATAGAAGAGCCTTTGTAGATACATTTTGATATTATTAAGAGCTATATTAATTTGGTATTAAAAAAAATGTTGCTTAACTTTGACCGTATTTTGTTTAGAGAGATCTAAAACATAAGTTTAATAATAATTTTAATAATGATGAGAAAGATTTTTTTAGTATTCGCTATGGCTTTAATGTCAGGTGGATTAATGGCTCAGATGACACCTGCAAAACCAATAAGCGGGGTTACTGCATCGGCTAAAGGTGAGGGTGTTATACTTGAGACAGGCCGCTTAGGCGAGGCTGTAGCTAAGGCTAAAGCACAAAATAAGCACGTGTTACTTATTGCGTCGGCAACATGGTGAGGCCCTTGTAAAACTATTGTAGGGAAAGTTTTCCCTGATGCTGAGGTTGGTAAATATTTGAACAGTAATTTTGTTACTCTTAAAGTTGAGACAGATGTAGCCGATCACGATAAGATAAAAGAGAAGTATAATGTTACGGCTTTTCCAACATTAATAGTATTGGATGGTAATGGCAACGAGGTTAGTCGCCAAGCAGGTGCGGCAACCAATCCAAAAGCGTTTATTGCAGGTATGATAAATTTACTTAAACCTGAAAACTCTGCTGCTTATCACGAGGATAAGTACAAGAAAGATCCAAGTTATGCTCCTAAACTTATGGAGTTCTATTTCGCTAAAAGCATGAACAAAGAGGGGTTAGATATGTTAAATAATCTTTTTGCGCAAAGAAGTATCGAAGAGAATTTCTCTGCTGAAAATGTAGCTTTTTATAAGAGAAATATCGGTGATATAGAGCATCCAATCATTCAATATATGCTTGATAACCGTTCGAAAGTGGATAAGGTAATGGGTAAAGGCGAATCTTTGAAGTATGTTCAAGCTATGGTGAATTCAAGATACTACGGTATGAGCAAAAGGGCTAAAACCGAAAAAGATATTATGGATATTTTAGCTTTTGGAGATAAAAATAAGGCCTATAAAACAACTCTATATAAATTTATGAAAGAGTCGGCTGCTGATATCGCGGCTAGAAATTTTGTGGCTGCAGCAGAGTCGGCAGTTAAATTTGCAAAGAAGTGCGACACACGAAACCGTGCTGATATAGAGTCGGTATTATATATTGTTGCCTGCGACGGTGGCTGGAAAGTATCAGATGCAAATAAAGAGGCATATGGTAATTTTATGGATAAACTTATTGGGTTCGAGAAAGATCCACAAGCGAAGAAGAGCTTAGAGGGTAAGAAGAAAATGGTTACAGACCAACCTAAAGGTAACTCTATCCCTGCAATGCGAATGATGTAGTAAAATGTAGGCTAATTCGCAAAACTCAGGTTCTTACTCACAATAGTAATGCACTTATAGAAAAGCGAACATTCTGAACTGCGTTCGAAACAAAATTTACCCCCATTTCTGAGGAAATTCTCAGAAATGGGGGTAATATTTTAGCTTTGTAGTTGTTATAACTTTACCTCGATAGCTGCAGGATATAATCTTTCTGAATCAAAGAATGTAGTGCAGCTATTTATTAAATGCTTTATATTAGGCGTTATTCTGCCCTTAAATACTTGTTTGCCATTAACTGTTACCGTTATCACTTTAGATAAATCTACCAGGTGGTTATTGAGGTATATTAGTACCTTTCCGCTTTGTGCTGGAGTGTAGCTCTTTTCGTACTTTGTTTCAACGTTCCATCTGTTACGCTCTATTACCGAGTAGCTAACCAAATCTACGCTGAGTGATATATGATTTTCTTTAATATCCATAATATATCGTGTGCGAGTGGCATTATCAATGTTAGAACGCTCTAATACAGCTAAGTTATGAAATCCTTTACGATATATACCATCCATTTCGAAATTCTCCCACACAACACGCTTTGGGTAAGGGTTACGCTTAAAATCTTTTAACCATACCGTTGTAGGGCGATAATCTATCTGGTGACCCCTTCCTGGAATTACTTCAATACGGTGATTGTACCCCTCTGGGTCATCTTTTTGAAATTCATTAAACGTATCAGCCGTAATTTGGGTTAGTACATTTCGTCCGAACATTAAATCGTTTGCCCCTGTTAGCATAGAAAAAGCTATATTACGGCAATTATCAACTGGTGCATTGCGCAGAGGCTCACCTCCAGCCATAGGTCCTGCTCCCGCTAGATAATCAGCATAGAACGAGGCTAATCGCTGCGAACCGTAACCACCTTCTGAGATTCCAAATAGATATATTCTATTGCTATTCATATCGGTGTTAAGATGAATTAACCTCAATAACTTTTCAATGGCATACTGCTTCGATTTATTCCACCAACGATACTGCTTCTCGCTAGGAATTTGAGGGATAAAATAAACTGAAGGGCTATCTTTAAACATTACTCCTAACTTATGCCCTGTAAGCCACTCTCTATCCTTAGGGCCCGAACCATGCAGGTATATAAAGAGAGGGTAGCCATCTGTAGGTTTTACTGCTTTAGTATTCATGTCTTCTCCTTTGCATCCGAAGTAGTAAGGCATAGTTACTCCCTCTTCAAGGTGATTGGGGATGTCCCAATGGCTTGGTTTAGACGACCATAACTCGGTTATATCGATCAATTTTTGTTCGTTATAGTTATTATTAGCCTCTACCCACTGCTCCCATACCATCGAGGTGTATAGATCGAGATTCTTAAGGTTAAACTTCGAATTTTTGGTGTATAGTTCGCCATTGCCCTCTAGGTTTGAGGTGAAATGCGTACGGATTTTACCTTTTAAGCCCTCTTCTTTACCGTCAGGCGAGACACTCCAACTTAATAGTGGCAAAAGGGTAAGAAAAGCTACATTATAGAGTAATTTTTTCATAGATTGTTAGTGTGTTAATTAGTCGTCCCTTAAAAAGGTTTAACTATTTGTTTGTAAATATTTTAACTAAGCTTGGAGCTTTAAATTTCTACCAACTTTTTAGTAATTTTAACTATTAGTCGGTTGATTTTTCGGTTTTCTGCTGGTATTTTTTCACTCTATCCATTCACCTTGTAGCCCGCTACAAGGCAAATAGATAGAGCAAAAAACTACTCAGCATAAATCCCGAAACTCTAACCGCCTTTTTAAGGGACGACTAATTATTTTCATTATTACTGTTCATTACATCTTTATATTTATTTCGTTTCTCTTGACGCTTATGCTCTTTACCCTCAATTACCATAACAAATTCACCTTTTGGAGGGGTCTCGTTAAAGTGTTCAAGCAACTCTGATGCTTTGCCACGTAGTGTCTCCTCGAACTTTTTGGTAAGTTCTCGTGATACAGATATGCGGGGATTGTGTGTAAATATTTCAGCTATCTCATTTAAGGTCTTTATTACCCTATGTGGTGACTCGTACATTATGATTGTGCGCTCTTCTTCGCTTAGTTCAGTTAAACGTTTCTGACGACCTTTTTTTTGAGGTAAGAAGCCCTCGAAGCAGAATTTATCGCAAGGGAATCCACTGTTTATAAGTGCAGGAATTAGTGCGGTAGCTCCTGGGAGAGTCTCAACCTCGATACCATTATCCACGCAGTGGCGAACTAATAAAAAACCTGGATCAGATATTCCTGGTGTTCCAGCATCAGAAATAAGTGCTACACTTAACCCCATTGTTATTTTCTCAGATATTCGCTCAACAATCTGATGTTCGTTAAATTTATGAAAAGCAACTAAGCTCTTTTTTATGCCTAAATGCTGAAGTAGTACCGATGAGGTACGTGTATCTTCGGCTAAAATTAGCTCCACCTCGTTAAGGCAATTTATTGCTCGTAGTGTTATATCCTCCAGATTGCCTATTGGTGTAGGCACGATATAAAGTTTCGACATTATATTATAATTTTATGAGTACTCTTTTAATACATCTTTTACTATCTCCTCAACTCGCCCTATTGGGGTAATCTCGATACCCTTAATTTTTGATAATTGAGGATTCATAGCATATTTTGATACCACTATACGTTTAAAACCTAGCCTTGCCGCCTCGATTATACGTGCCTCTGTACGGCTTGCTGGGCGGACTTCTCCCGATAGACCAATCTCCCCTGCAAATACCACATCTTTAGGGATAGATATATCAAGAGCCGATGCCATTATTGCAGCCACAACAGCCATATCAAGACCAGGATCGGTTACTTTGAACCCACCAGCGATATTTAAAAATACATCTTTAGTTTGCATCTTATAGCCGATACGTTTTTCGATAACAGCCAATAGCATATTTAAACGCTTGTTATCGAACCCAGTAGCCGAACGTTGAGCCATCCCGTAAGCTGCCCCACTAACAAGCGATTGTATCTCAAGTAAATAAGAGCGTACACCCTCTACGGTAGCACCTACGGCTATACCCGATAACTCCTCGTCGAAGTGTGTGAGAAGTACAGTCGAAGGATTATCAATCTCAACTAACCCTTGGTGACACATCTCGAAAACACCTATCTCGTGTGTTGCGCCAAAACGGTTTTTTACACCTCTTAATACCCTATATACACTATTCGAATCTCCCTCAAATTGAAGAACAACATCTACAATATGTTCAAGTATTTTAGGTCCAGCTATATTACCATCTTTTGTGATATGACCAATAATAAACATCGGAATACGTGCCTCTTTAGCTACACGTTGTAGGCGTGTGGTGCACTCTCGTATCTGAGTTACTCCACCTGCACTATTATCCAAATTTTCGCAATATAGTGTCTGTATCGAGTCTATTATTACTAAATCTGGACGCTCGTCTACTATCAGTGAGATAATAGTATCTACATTGGTTTCGGTTAATAAAAGGCAACTATCCGATTCGCCCCCTCCCAATCTTTCGGCACGTAATTTTATCTGCGAGGCGCTCTCTTCGCCCGATACATACAATGTGCGCCGTTGATTATCAAGTAGTGATAATTGTAGCGATAGAGTAGACTTTCCTATTCCGGGCTCGCCACCTAATAGTATTAACGATCCCTCAACTACGCCCCCACCTAATACTCTATTCACTTCGGCCATCCCCATATCAAGACGAGGAGCCGTTTGGTGAGTAACATTTTTTAGTGGTGTAATTGCCCCCCTGTTGGGTTGGGTTGTACCAGTGGTTTGGGTAGCTGTACCATTTTTTGTGCTCGATAACTTAAATTCGGCCAACGAGCTCCACGAGTTACAGTAGTAGCACTTGCCAACCCATTCAGCATACTCGGCTCCACACTCTTTGCAGAAAAACACCTTTTTACTCTTTGCCATACCTAACTATTGAATATTAAGTTGTACGGGTGATAATGCTTGTATCCTATCTCCGTTAATCACTCTTTCAACCCTTTTAATCTCGCTATTGATAGTTGTAGCTAATGTACTTTTACCCGAGAAATAACCCTCGATAGCCGATTGTATTACACCCGAACCTGAAAGTGATAATATGTTAGAAAACATATTATTTTTTTGCGAGTCACGAACATAGTGCATATAATCGTCACCTAAGTCGGCCATATCGGCAGCATACATAATAGCGAAACCTAATCCTCCTATCTCATCAACCAAACCCGCCTCTTTAGCATCAATGGCACTCCATACACGTCCCTGAGCTACATTGTCTACACCATCAACACTCATATTACGACCTTTTGCAACGGTATTAATAAATGTGCCATAAACCCTATCAACACCTTTTTGGAAGTGTAAACGCTCTTTTGCGTTAAGCGAACGATGCATACTACCCATATCGGCGTGCTTATTTGTTTTTACAACATCGAAATTTAATCCAACCTTATCAGTTAGTAGCTTAGTAGGGTTAAAAGCCATTCCAAATACCCCTATCGAGCCTGTTACGGTAAAAGGGGCAGCTATAATAGCATCAGCATTACAAGCGATATAGTATCCGCCTGATGCAGCACTTGCTCCCATCGACACAACAACAGGTTTAAGTTTTTTTGCCCTTTCAATAGCATGATTAATATTATCCGAAGCTAGAGCACTACCACCAGGGCTATTTACCCTTAACACAATAGCCTTTACTTCTTTATCTTTCATTGCTCGCTCTATTTTGTTTATAATAGTAATATCACCTACATCGCCAACATACCTGCTCTCGCCGCTGATTATAGCACCATCGGCATAAATAACCTCGATAAGGTTATCATCCCTTTCGGTAGCTAGCTGAGAGGTTGCAGCTAAAAGATAATTCTTAAATGGAACTCTATGTTCTTTTAATTCGTACTCTAAATCCTGAAGATAGCATAATTCATCAACTAACCCTGCTGTTAGAGCCTCCTCAGGGGTAGATACTGATAAATTATTCGCCATTTCGTTAAGTTGTGTAGCTGTGATATTGCGGCTATCAGCTATACGCCCAACAAGTATATTCCACATCTCTTTAAGTAATACTTCGGTCTGCTCGCGACTAGCTTCACTCATCTCATTAAGTGTGTAGGGCTCGATTGCGCTCTTATATTTACCATATTTAAATACCTCTACATCAACATCGAATTTGTCTAGTAGCTCTTTGAAGTAGATATTCACACTGCTCAAACCTGTTATTTGGAAATCGCCCACTGGGTTTAGATAAATCTTATTGGCAATAGAGGCTAGGTAGTATGTAGTTTGATTATAGTAATCAGAGTAAGCATAAATATTTTTCCCTCTCTCCTTGAATAGCTTTAGTGCCTCTCTTATCTCGTCGATATTTGATAGCGAAGTGCCTATTCCATTGTTTAGGTTAAGGAAAATTGAGCTAATATTATCGTCATAGCTAGCTGCAACGATAGTATTTACAACATCAAGATGAGAGGTGTTCTCAACTATCTCCATTGTCATTAAATCGAATGAAAATATGGGGTTATCTACTGTTGATTCGACAATAGGGAGAGATAAATCCAATAATAGCATTGTCTCCTCTTTGGGTGAATAAATATACTTATTTTGATTGGTGTTAAATTGCGAAAATATTGATGCAGTAAGACCTGCAATTATTATAACACCTAAAACTAAAAGCACACCGCCCGATACAATCATAGCTGTAAATGAGGCTACGAAGGTTCTCCAAAAATTATCCATATTAATCTTTTTTATTATTTAACTACAAATGTACTAAAAATATTTTGATAAAACTGCACTAAATAAAAAAAAATATATACTTTTGTAGCATAAACAACGAATCATATTATTATGAACAATAAAGAAAAATTAGAGTCGATAGATAGGCTAATAGATATACTTAACAGAGTTAGAGAGGGTTGTCCGTGGGATAGAGAGCAGACAATAGAATCTCTTAAAATGCTAACAGTAGAGGAGTGTTATGAACTGGTTGATAGTGTTACCGATGGCAACTGGCAGGGTATAAAAGAGGAGTTAGGGGATATATTAATGCATATTATATTTTACGCACGTATAGCCGAAGAGCAGGGGCAGTTTACTCTGGGCGATGTAGCCGATACAGTATCAGATAAGTTAATTTATCGTCATCCTCATGTGTTTAGCGATACGGTAGTTAACTCTACAAACGAGGTTTTAACAAATTGGGAATTACTAAAAAAACAAAAGCGTAAGAGCGAAGGGGTTCTATCTGGTGTGCCGTCGGCTCTGCCTGCATTAATAAAGGCTTATCGTATGCAGAGCAAAGCTGCTAACGTGGGTTTTGATTGGGTAAGACCCGAGGATGTGTGGGATAAGGTTACCGAAGAGCTAGCAGAGGTAAATGAGGCAATAGAGCAGGGTAGCAAGGAGCACTTAGAGGAGGAGTTTGGAGATTTACTTTTCTCGGTGATAAATGCAGCTAGGAAATATGGAATAGATGCAGAAAATGCGCTTGAGAGGTGTAATCGTAAGTTCAAACAACGATTCGAGAGTGTTGAGAGTGAGTGTAAAAATGCTGGTATAGAGATTGAAGATGCTGGTTTAGAGCGTTTAGAGGAGTTTTGGCAAAAATCAAAAAATAAATAAAATAATTTATGGCACTAATTAAAAAATTAAGGGGAATATCTCCTAAAATAGGTAAAGATTGTTACCTAGCAGAGAATGCTACTATTATCGGAGATGTGATAATGGGTAAAGAGTGTAGCGTATGGTTTAATGCTGTTCTACGAGGCGATGTAAATGCTATACGTATCGGAAACAGGGTAAATATTCAAGATGGTGTTGTTATACATACACTGTATAAGGATAGTGCTAATCCGAGCATTACCGAGATAGGCGATAATGTGTCGTTGGGGCATAATGTAATTATCCACGGTGCTAAAATCGAGGATAATACCCTTATAGGAATGGGTGCAGTAGTGCTTGATAATGCGGTTATAGGAACTGGCTCTATAATTGCGGCTAATTCGTTAGTGTTATCTAACACAGTGGTTGAACCAAACTCGATATATGCAGGTGTCCCTGCTAAGAAGGTTAAAGAGATAGCACCCGAGCAGGCTCGCGATATTGTTCAGCGTACAGCGAACGATTATTTGATGTATTCTAAGTGGTACAGCGAGGAGGGAAGTGAGACTATTAACGAAGAGGATATTATTGAAGAATAAGAAAAAATAAAATTTTTTAAATATTTTTTCCTCTAAATAGTTGGAAATAAAAAAAAATATGTAATTTTGGGGCGTAAATATTATGCTAGTGCGGGGGGAATTTTAGATTTTTTGGGGTAGTATATTGATTCTCAATGATTTTATAAATTTTAACCTATCAAACTAAATAGTAATACAAATATTAATAAAATATAAATTTTAACTTTAACATTTTTGTTATGAAGCACAATTTTAGTGCAGGTCCTTCTATCCTGCCAAGAGTTGCAATTGAGAATGCAGCAAAAGCTATTCTAGATTTTGATGGTGGTTTATCTCTTATCGAGATTTCACACCGTTCAAAGGCGTTTGAAGTGGTTGTTGAGGAGTGTGAGGCTCTATTTAAGGAGCTTCTAAACATACCTGAAGGATACAAAGTATTCTTCGTAGGTGGTGGTGCAAGTTCTCAGTTCTTCCATATCCCAGCTAACTTCCTAGCTACAAAGGCTGGTTATGTTGATACAGGAGTATGGGCTAATAAGGCAAGCAAAGAGGCT
>CAYJHM010000053.1:0-11671 GCA_964369935.1 uncultured Rikenellaceae bacterium | reverse complement strand
TAATATCCTTAACGAACAGGCTAATACATATAATGGTAGCGAACAAACAAATCTAAAAACAAACTTTAATTTAGATATTAACCTTGCAAAAGGTTTGAAATATAGAGGGTTATATAGTTATAATCACAGTAACTCAACAGCAATAGATTATGCTACGGAGAATAGTAATTATGTTGCTAAAATCCGTAAATATGATTTAGGAGAAGAGACCGAAGATAGTTTTGAAGACTCGGTACTTCCTTATGGTGGTGTTTACAATCAAACAGACTACATTCAGAAGTCGCAAACACTTCGTAATCAGTTAGAGTATAAGGGATACTACAAAGATTTAAGTTTTGATGCAACAATAGGGCAGGAGTTCCGTACTACTGAGTATGTGGGGCTTAGATCTGAAAATTTTGGATATATGCATGGTAGAGGTAATATATTCTATAATCCAGGTTCAACAGAAGAGGAGGCGCATATCTCAAGAAATGAAACTACTCGTACTTTGAATACACGTTCTAATTTATCATATTATGGTATCTTCTCTGCAAGTTGGAAAGATAGATATATTGTTAATGCAAATATGCGTTTTGATGGATCTAACCTATTTGGCACTAACCCTGAGTATCGTTGGTTGCCTCTATGGAGCGTGTCGGGAAAATGGATAGCTAAAGAGGAAGTTTTCCTTAAAGATATTGAAGCAATAAGCCATTTGGCACTTCGCGGCTCTTATGGACTACGTGGAAATATTGTTGATGATGCAACACCACAGATTATAGCAACCGCTTTACCACCAAACAGCGTTACTGGCGAGTTGGAATTGGGTATATCTCAAGCACCAAATCCTGATCTTAAGTGGGAGACAACAGCATCAATGAACCTTGCGTTAGAGTTAGGTCTTTTTAATAATAAATTAAATGTTGTTGTGGATTACTATAAAGATAATAGCTACGACCTGATCGCCTATCGTTCACTATCATCGGTTACAGGTTTCTCTGGTAGAGATGTTAACTTTGCAGACGTTAAGAATCAAGGTGTTGATATAGCCATTTCAGCTAATATTATAAGAAGGAAGAACTTCAGCTGGACAAGTTCTATTAACTTAGGTTATGTTAAGAATGAGGTTGTAAGTTCATCTATTCTTCCACAAGCTATTAACCTTGTGAAAAGTACTTATGAACCAGGTGATGTTTTGGTTGGATACCCTATTAATGGTATGTTCTCATATAGGTTTGCGGGTCTTAGCGAGCCAGATCCAACAAATCCATTAGGCTACTCAACGGGGGGTAATGCCCTATTTTATGGTGCCGATGGCGAGATTTATGGTGCTGATAACGAGACAGAGATGGCAAGTATCTATGTCGATGCATCAAACCTGCAATACGAGGGGGTACGAGATCCAATAATCAGCGGCGGTTGGAATAATAAGATAACTTATAAAGATTTTACTTTATCTCTATTATTCTCTTTCGGACTTGAAAATGTTGTTCGTTTGCCAAGTGGTGCATACCTTAGTGCTCCTGATGATGCTGCAAATGCTAATCGTAAGATATTAGATAGATATATTGCTGGCGAGGATAACACAGGAAAGACTATTCCAAGTATTGGATATTCTGGTTTCCAATCTACTGACGGAAGTTATATCTCTGCAACGGATATGTATGCTGTTTCATCAGAGACGGTTGTGCCAGGCGATTATCTACGCCTACGCAACATTGTATTTGAGTATAAATTACCACAAAATTTATCTCAAAAGATGAGCTTGGGAGGAAAGCCAATAGATATGTCGGTAAAATTCCAGGCAACAAACCTATTCACATTGGCTGATAAACGTTTAGAGGGTTACGACCCAGAAACGGTGAACTACACCACCACTGATTTAGGTTCATTGCCTCTTCCTAAGAGTTTTACTTTAGGTTTAGTTGTTAATTTTTAAAATAGATTATTATGATAAAGAAGATATTGTATATAGCTCTTGTTTCAATCTTTGCAATGGGTGTAATCTCGTGTGAAAGCTATATGGAAGAGCTACCGCAAAATAAGATGAAACCATCTACTACCGACGACTATCAACAACTTCTAAATAATGGATATATCACCGAACAGATAATGCCTTTTTTAGATATTTTAGGGGATGATGCCGAGTTGATAGCATCTAATCACGTTATGCCAGGCACAGATATGGGAGATCCTTATATTTCAGCATATATGTGGGAGACGACACATGAGAGAACTTTACCTATTGGTGATCAGGCATTTAAAAAACTATATAACTCTATATTCTACACAAATGTAGTGTTGTCAGAGGTGGATAATGCCGAAGGAGTGTCGTTTGATACTGGTGTTGTTACACGAACAAAGAATCATATTAAGGGTGAGGCACTATGTGTAAGGGCATACGCCTACTTCTACCTTGTTAACCTATATGGTAAGTGGTTCGATCCAGAAACGGCAGCAACCGATTTCGGAGTACCTATTGTTTTGGATGCTAATGCCGAGGATAAACCATATCCACGAAACAGTGTTCAAGAGGTTTACACGCAAATGATAGCAGATTTGACGCAAGGTATCGAGTTAATGGCAAACAATCCTATTGATGTGCCAGAGAAGAAAACCAAGTTTAATCCTACATCGGCGAAAGCACTATTAGCACGTATCTATCTATATGCTCATCAGTGGGATAATGCGATAGCAGCTGCAAAAGATATTATTGAAGAGAACAACTCTCTATTTATTCTTACAGGAGTGCATGATGGCTTAAATTTAAGTAATAATCAATCAGGCTCGTGGAGTGCAACCACAATCGTGGGAGATGGTTATCTTGATGACGATAATAGTAACTTTATATTTGGAAATGGAGTCTCAGAGATACAGCCAGCATTAACACATTGGCCCTTTATGACAACATTTAGTGCTAACCGTGAACTTGCTGCTCAGTATCATGTTGATGACCTTAGAAGATACTACTTCATGTACACATACGATAGAAATACTTATGCAGGTTTTAGAAGTAAGCTATCTCACGCTAAAACACGTAAAACAGGTATAGCATTTAGCGCACCAACCGATCTTAGCCATGGCTATGGTAGGGTAATACGCACCGAGGAGATGTATTTGATATTGGCTGAGGCGCACACCCAAAAGGAGGAGTTAGGCGATGCAGTGAAATATCTTAATGATATGAGTAGCGTAAAGTATCGCACAGGAACTTATGTTGATTTAGTGGCATCTAACTTCACAAAAGAGACTCTTCTAACGTATGTATTTTTAGAGCGTCGTCGTGAGCTTTGTTTCGAGGGGCATAGATGGTTCGACCTGCGTCGTTCAACACGTCCAGCAATGACCCGTGTGGGTTACGACAACGAGCAAGCATCACTTGTGAAAGATGATCCACGTTATGTGTTACAGATACCACAAGAGGAGTTTACAGTTAATCCATCTATTGAAGTAGCACCGAGGTAGTTTAATAACGTAAAAGATAATATTATGAAAATACGAAATATATTATTGTCAGCAATGACAGCAACACTCCTATTAGGGTGTTATAAAGAGGAGACGCCTGAATCTAAGTTTAATTATGAGGGTCCAACCCCTGCACTAAGTATGGGCGATAGTGAGGCGGAGGAATTATGTCGTGAGCTCTATGAGAAGTATGATTTCCATGTATATTGCACCCTATCTGGCGACGATGCTGAGAGAACAGGTGTTGATTATGTTCAAACAAACCCAATTATTAGTAACAATGCCGATTGTTTACCTATGGTTGCAGCAGATTTAAGTAGTGCAGCAAAGTTTCTGAAACTTTTAACAAAGTTCTACGAAATGATGCCTGAATATGCTTTACAGAGGAATATGTTGAAACGAAATATCTTGATAAAGGGTAATCCAGCATCAAAAAATGTGTATAGCTATGATCTGTTCTACTATTACCACGCTTACACCGAGACTCAACAAGGGGTTGCATACTTTGGAGATATAGATGATGCGAAAGTTCCTCCTATTGAGGCATGGAAGAGGGAGATAGCTCTAACAATCCTTGGCGGATACACCTACATATACACTCGTGACCCTGCTGTGAGTTTGCCTGCAGGTTTTGGCGAATACTCACAATTGTGGTACTCTAACGGTGAAGGTCACACAAACCCTTGGATTGCCTACGAGCCTGAGTCATCGATATGGCCGCAGTTAGAGGGTTGGGGATTTGTTCATTATAGGGGCTTCCGTGCAACAGCCACTTCGCCTACGGCAGATATTTCGACCTATGCAGCATGGATTGTATACACCACTAAAGCTGAGCGTGAAGTATCTTATGCTAATAATCCTGTTATTAAAACAAAGGCAGAGGTAGTTGCTAAATGGTATATGGATACCTATCAAATAGATTTAGAAAAGATGTCGACAACGTGGACAGCAGTAACAACCTATTAATCTAATTTAGGGCTCTAATAGAACGAACTCTTAGAGCCCTCTATTTATTCGACCTTTTTATGGGGCGAATATAACCTATATCTTGCATCGCCAACAAAAGGCATTGTACGTTGCGTTGCAATGTAGTATTCTATAAAAAGAGTGATTCCCTAAATACAAATCATCTGACTTACAATGTATTAGAGTAACTAAAAGCTAATATTTACCCCCCCTATTTCTGAGATTTACCTCAAAAATGGGGGGGTATTTTATTTTGAACGCAGTCCAAAAGTGTTCGCTTTTTCCATAAGTGCGTTAGCTGTGGTGCATTACTCTTGCGAGTAACCGCAGGCGTACTACTGTACGTTGAGGATTGCGAGTAAGAGAATGTGCCGCAGATGACGTGCTTATGGGAAAAGCTTTCTTGAACTAGAGTTTTGCGAATTAGCCTACATACTCTCAATAACTAAGAACGGTCTCGGATTATTTCTAATCCGAGACCGTTCTTAGTTATATAGTCGCCCCTTAAAAAGGCGGTTAGGGTTGTTACAACGGAGGGTACGAAACATTTTCACCAATTACTGGCAACAAGGCTGGTACTGAGCTCGCGGTTCCTAAGCTAAAACCGTATTTCAATGTGTTAGTAGCACTATCAAATAAACTATTTGAGTTATAATCATAAACAGCTTTATTTAGTGCATTAATCACTTCTGATGTATTAAGATCAGCCTTACCCTCTGTCCCCGTTGGCAAGGTAGTATTTATCTTATCGGTTTGAAGGAAGTAATTATTTTTCACATAAACTTCAGCACCAGAGCTAATAAAGCCTACTATACCATTTAGACCTTGTCCAGAATCTGAGCCTGTATAAGCGATAACTCCAGAACTGTAACAGCCTGTAATCATAGGGGTGTGATTAGTTAAACTTCCTACTATTCCCCCAGCATTTCTATCTGTAACTGATATGTTTCCATTGTTTTGTGAAGCAATAATTTCGCTGGATTGAACATAACCAACAATTCCACCCGCACCATTCTTTCCATCTACAGAAGATGAGTTAGAGCAACCAAAAACTTCTGTTTGAAGTACAAAACCGAACAGACCACCAACATAATCGTCTCCTTTAACTTTTCCCCCTTTAATTACACAATTCTTGAAGAGAGATCTACTTGCTTGACCAACCAAAGCCCCAACATAGTTAGAACCTGTAATGTCTGGCGAATTAATAACCAGATCACTGATTATTGCACCATTAGTATAGCCAAATAGTCCTTGGACATTTGCACTTTGATTAATATAGAGTCCTGATATTTCACAATCATCGCCATCTAATTCACCTTTAAAGCAATTATTCCAGTTGGTACCTAATGCTAACCACTCGTTCGCTGCTCCTTCTAACACAATATTATTCGCAAGACGATATTTAACACTTTTATCATTGAGCACCATATATCTAAGGTGATCTACATTTTTAATTAGCAAATAGTCTCCCTCTTTCTCTGTTGCTGCGATAGTTGTGTAGGGAAGATTATCTACAACCTCGGGATACACTACGCTCTTTCTGTAACCTGATCTCAAAGTACCGTTATCGTATAGAGCACCATTTCCATACGAGCAGATAGTAGCATTTAACACCTTAATAACCTCGTCACTATTGAGATCTGCTACACCTACACCATTAACTCTTGATTTCAGATCACTATTTATCGATTCATTTTGCAAGAAGTAACTACCGTTTGCTCCGCCCTCTCCCACAATACCTCCTTTATAACTACCTAAAGAAATCACACGACCTGTATTATAGCATCCACTAACTACACCAAACGCATAACCCACAATACCTCCAACGTAATCTTCACCCGTTACATTTGCACTATTTTGACAAGCAATCACCGCCTGGGTAGAGCTTGAAAAATAACCTATTATACCTCCAACATTTTCTCCATTTCCTGTAATAGAACCTCCTACTACACTACAATTCTCAATAGTTGAGTTTGAACTTGTACCAGCCAAAGCTCCAACATAATCTGATCCAGTAATATCTGGTTCTTCGATAATCAAATTCGTAATTTTTGCGTTTTCAATGCCACCAAAAAGTCCCTGATAGTCACCACTACCTTGATTGATATAAAGTCCAGAAATTTTATTACCAGCACCGTCAAATTCACCTGAAAAAGCATTCTGCACACTCGAACCTAATGGTTTCCATTCGCTTACACCATCGCCCAAATCAATATTACCTGCAAGACGATATTTAACACTCTCATCATTAAGAATAATATACTTTAATTGATTCAAATTTCTAATTAATAGATAGCCATCTGTATCCTTCTCATATTGGGGCACTGAACTATACTCAACATTCGCTACAGGCTCTGGATATATTGCGCCTATTTGATAACCATACGCCAATTGCCCCCCAGCAAATAAACTAGTTCCATCATACTGATAAACACCATAGTGTAAATCTTCTATTACATTTGCTGTATTCAAGTTCGGCACGCCTAATCCTTTATATCCTGATATTAGGTCTGCATTCAAACTCTCAGTTTGCAGAAAGTAACTACCAATTACAGTACCGTAGTAATTATTACCCATAATACCACCTTTCCCGGTATTAGTGGTTACGACCTTACCTGTGCTGTAACATCCATAAATATATCCATAATCTACGCCACCAGCAATACCAGCAACATTATTCTTATTACCTGTCGACTCTACATCTCCAGTATTTTGACTAGCTACAACTACAGAATAAGAAACACCTCCAGCAATCCCCCCAACGTCAGTAGAAGAACTCTTAATATTTGCAGAGTTTGAACAAAATAATACTTTCGAATCACTACTTATGGAGCCAGATATACCACCAGTATCTTGACCGTATCCTGTTACACTACCTCCTTCTTTAATATGACAATTATCAATAGTTGACATATAGGCATGACCGATTATGGCTCCAACCAACTGATTACCTGTAACATTTGGGTTTACAACAACTACATTTTTAATTGTTCCTCTTGTGACATAACCAAACAATCCTTGGTAGTTATCACCACTCTTATTTATATATAGACCTTTAATCTTGTGCCCACCACCATCAAAGGTACCACTAAATCCATCTGATCTTGGACCAATAGGTGTCCACTCTTTCGTGATACCACCAAGGTCAATTTCATTCATTAAAAGGTAGTTTCCTTTTAATGGATAGTTTACATCTACACCAATCTTTGCAAACTCTTCGGGTGTGTAGATACGAATAACTCCTTCAATACCACTAATCTCGGCAGTGTAACGCTCTCCTGCCTTGTAAGCCTTAGATGTGGTGGCATTTAAATAGATAACCTCACCATCGCTTTGTGTGATTGCAAAATCTAGCGCTCGTTCGCCCAAATTATAAGGCTTAACCATAAAGTAAGCCGTATAAGTCCCTGACTCTGGAGTCACCGTAGTGGCAAAGTTAAGTGTATATTCTGGGTCAGTACCATTTTTAAATACTACACTCTTAGGGGTAGTACCAGTATCTACTCCAAAATCTAGGGTAACAACCGACAAGGTGTGCTTAAACACAAGGGACTCCGTGATTGTGTTACTATAAGCATCGTAAGTAAAGGAACCTTCCATACGAACAGCGGTATTAAGATGCCCCATAGCATTGTTCTGAGTTTGTGTTGTTATCTCTAACTCTTTTGCTCTCCATGCAGCTAAATCAGGACAAGACTCTTTTGTTGTTGCTGGAAAGACTGCCGTATATTTTCCACTGTTCAGTTTAGTGTCGCCAACTTGAACAAATAGACCACTCTTAGCTCCATTTACACCATTATACGTAAAATTATCTACAAAATCACCTGCTCCGTCGTAAACAGTGAAGCTATCGGTGTAACCTCCCTCTACGTCGCTCTTCTCCCAGGTAACAACAATTTTATCTTCGCCTGAATCTAACATATCCTCTAGGCCTACACGTGTTTGCGCGTTGTTTGACACATCTTGAGAATCATCTGTAGATGTGCTTGCTGTGATAACAAATTTTGATCCGTCGATAACTCCACCTAGGTTACCATCTTCTATTGGAGCCTTTGAGCATCCTACAGCCACAACAAGAACTGCGAGGAGTGCATAATAAATCTTTTTCATAGTTGTAAATTCTTAATGTGATTTTAAAATAGTGGGCCTCCTCCCATTACATCCTCTGAACCCATAGTGGGTGACGCGGCAATAATACCTTCTGTAAAAATTTCAACAACCTCTATTGAGGGAGATTGATAAATAAGATTCTTCATAATTAAATTTTTAAATTAGTAAAATATCTGTTATCGCATATATCATAATAGTGCGATAATCTACTTCTATTAATTAGTCTTCCCTTAAAAAGGTTCAACAATTTACATATCAATATTTTAGTTAAACATGTAGCTTTAAATATCTACCAACTTTTTAATGATTTTACCTATTAGTCTGTTGATTTTTCGGTTTTTTTACTGGCATTTTTTCACTCTATCTATTCACCTTGTAGCCCATTACAAGGCAAATATAGTAAAAAAAGAATTAATAACACCATTTATTTTTAGCTTTTTCTTATTAAACAAATACCGATACACATATTTACAATACTAACACCTAACTATTAAAAAATATAGTACTCACCTGCAAAACAAAAAGGGAGTAAAACAAACTAAAAAAAAGGTTGTCAATCTCTTGACAACCTTGTGGGAACAATAGGATTCGAACCTATGACCCCCTGCTTGTAAGGCAGGTGCTCTAAACCAGCTGAGCTATGCTCCCTCATTGCGACGACAAAGATAGGGACTATTTTTTAAATTTCCAAATTTTTTAGCACTATTTTTGCAAAAAAAATTATTTTTACCCTATTTTGCGTATCATTCGCTAAATTATATTATCTTTGTATTTTAATTTGATGGCCTGATGAAACACTTATTACTTACAATACTTATTATTATTTCGTCAAATAGTATCTTCTCACAAGTGCAGGAGCAACCATCGCTGTTATCAAAGGCTTTAGGGGAGAGTTATAACAGTAATTTTTTATCATTCGACATATATTTCCGCTCGCTTGGTCGTGGCATATTAAACGAACCAGAAGGGGCATTCGATTTTATTGTTGATAACCTAGAGTTTGAACTTAAAGGCAATATTACAGACAACATATATTTTCAGCTGCACTATCTAGCAGGGGGGCTAACAGATGAACCTACCGTTTTAGAACATCTACCCGAAGGGTTTGGCATTATGGGTGTTGGTGCAAATGTGGGCAATTTTAACTTTTTTGTTGGTAAGCAAGATTTAGCGTATGGTGGGTTCGAGTATATTGCCGATCCAATTAATGTATACTACTTTAGCGAGCTTGTTGCTCACACAACAGCTAACCACACAGGATTGACTATTGGATATAAATTTTCGTCAAAAAATCAGTTACAGGCACAAATTATGAATGCCTATATCGATTCGTTCTCGAACACCTTTGGGCACGTGCCGCTACATATCAATCGTGCAATCATTCCTGCGCTGTATATTCTTAATTGGAACGCCTCTTTTTTTAGAGATATTTACTCGCTACGTTGGTCGGTAAGTTATGCTAGTGTTGCCCGAAATAAAGGAAATGCACTGCTTGCATTTGGAAACAAAGTAAAATTAACCAATAAATTATCTATATTTGGTGATATATACTACTCTATCGACGGATTAGACAACAGAAATTTATTACGACAATTTTCGCCTCTATATATAGAGGATAATCTTGTAACTATTCAAGATGCTAGGTACACCTCGATTGTATCTCAGCTGCGATATAACACTAACAGCAGGCTCTCGCTGCTTGGTAAAATAACATACGATACCGCCTCGGTTGCCAACGACAACGCAACTCTTTCGAAAGGTCGTTATAGCACCACCTGCACCTATCAGCTAGGGGCAGAGTATCGCCCATTCAGAGATAGTAATCTCAAGCTCTTTATTCACTACCTCAATCATAGGGTGAATTACGAGCAGCGAGCAATAGATATAGGTTTTAATAATACTAACAATAATATTATATCAATAGGCGTTCACACGGTAATAGGAGTAATATAATAATAATAAATTATGATAAAGATAGGAGACAGAGTAAAATTTATAAACGATACAGGAAGCGGTAAAGTGGTATCGATTAGTGGTAATCAGATAGAGGTTGATGTAGTTGATGGTTTTGTAGTGCCTTATCTTCTAACCGAACTTGTTGTTGTAACAGAGGAGGAGGAGATAGATGTAATTAAGCGAGTAGGTGTAAGCGACGAACGCCCAGGGCGCAAAGGAAAGGGCGCAGCAACCACTACAAATAACACCCCTACCCCTGCACGCACAACAAAAGAGCCTGCATATAGCCGTTATGGTAAAATCTCTTTGGTTGAAGAGGATTACGAAGAGGAACTTCTTGATATGAACCGTATAGACGAGCTATATAGGCGTAATAAAGCAGCTACCGAGGCACGCGAGCGTGAGTTCGAAGCTATACGTATAAAGCAGGAGGAGGCACGCAGCCGAGTAGTTGAAAGTTCGCCTACAATAACCGATTCAACACCTGAAAGCAACAAAAAAGATGACAGCAACGAGCTCGACTCGCTTAGTTCGTCGCTTGAAGAGAAAGTGCAAGCAGATAAACAGTCACAAGTTAAGCAGGTAAAAGAGCCTAAAAAACCTAAAAACGATATCGAAGTAGTTGATTTGCACGCAACCGAGATATTAGACAATCCAACGGGTATGAGTGCTGGCGAAATTATTGTAGCTCAACTAGCACGTTTCACCATCGCTTTAGATTTAGCTATAAAGAGCGGAAAGAGGGGCAAAATGATATTTATTCACGGTGTAGGTAGCGGCAAGTTACGTAGAGAGATAGATTTAATTCTCCGCAGAGATTATCCAAAGGTTATCTCGCAAGATGCCTCGTTTAAAGAGTATGGCTATGGTGCTATATTAGTAATATATTAATCAAGGTGGTTGAGTTTTTAGCAGATTGGGGTTTAGTGGGTCTATTTATAGGCTCACTACTTGCTGCTACGGTTATACCATTCAGTTCAGACATTCTGCTTGTTGGTGTTTTGGTATCAGGGGCAGACATCTACTCGGCTGTTATTGTAGCATCGATAGGTAACTGGTTAGGTGGAATGATTTCCTACTATATGGGCTACCTAGGACGCTGGGAATGGGTTGAACGCTATCTCCGAGTAAAACGCCAAACCCTTATTAAACACAAAGAGCGAGTAGACAAATACGGTTCGGTATTGGCACT
>CAYJHM010000052.1:0-11676 GCA_964369935.1 uncultured Rikenellaceae bacterium | reverse complement strand
TAAAATAAACTTGGCATAAACCTGAGTTTTGAATAAGAAACAGTCATACTCAGGTTATAACAATGGGTTGTCTTGCACTTATGTGCGGGGCAACCCTTTTTGTTGCACCAAATGACGGATTTTTTATAACAGTAGATGAAATTACATTTTTTTTTATTAAATTTGCAGATTAAAACCTTTCACTATCTATTAATGGAGGAATAGTATTTGATTATCATCTACTTTAGATGAATGTAAGTTTATATAATGAAGCAAAAAAAAGGAAATATAATAAGTTACGCGGCTGTATTTATGCTGTTCTCGATGGCATTTTTTAGCCGTTGTGCTCAGACAGCTGCACCTCAAGGTGGTCCACGTGACACTATCCCTCCGATTCTTTTGGAGGTGACACCTGCAAATAACACCACAAATTTCGACGCTAAACAGGTGGAGTTTAAATTTAACGAATATCTACAACTTAAAGATGTTTCGAAAGAGATACTAATCTCTCCTCCTATGAGCCCTAGACCTACATTTACAGTTAAAGGTAAGGGGTTTGTTATGAAGTTCCCACCAGAACTAGTGTTAGATAGCAATACAACATATAGGGTTGATTTCGGTGGTTCTATTACCGACAATAATGAGGGTAATCCAGCTAAACGATTCGAGTATGTCTTTTCAACAGGCAACAATATCGATTCGTTAGTGATGACAGGACAGCTTATTGATGCCACAACTAGCGAACCTATCATACGAGGTTTAGCATATTTTTTTGCAAACGAAGTTATCACATCAGATACCTTAGCAGGCGACTCTACTCTATATATCGGTAAACCGTTAGCCGTTGCACGGACAGACAGTTCGGGTAATTTCCTTGCTACAAATCTAGTAAATATGGATTATCGTATATTTGGCATCAAAGACGAAAACAGTAATGGCACCTACGATATTGGTGAGGATTTAGTGGGGCTCTCAAATAAGACATACAACCCAACTAAACTAGAGCCTTTTAAGGTGTGGATTGACCCTGTGATTGACCGTATCGAAGTGACCTCACAGATGCGATTAAGCCTATTTAGTGAAGAGAAAAGATTACCTCAACGCCTAAGTGAGGTTACACGCACTAAGGAGTATATGCTACAACTGATATTTGCTAGAGACAGTGCAAACATTGTTGGAATAGATATTGACAGTCTTACAAAAGAGAATATAATAATCGAAAATAGCCGAATGGATGACTCGGTAAGGGTTTGGATTATGCCAATTGGCGAGGAGTTCTCGATGCCTGATACTCTAGTAGGCTCGGTTAGGTACTATAAAACTGGCGATAACGGGCAAATGGTGCTCGACACAACAGAGTTTGCACTGAGTTTCTTTAAACAAGAAGAGAGAAAGGATGGTGTGGGAGCAAAAGTCACCGAGTCGTTTGATAACTTCTTCAAGAAGTTCACCGACTGGCTTGAGCGTGTGTTTATGGGGCGAAAAAAGAAAATGGCACTAGCTATACTGCGAGAGAGAGCTCTTGTTGCTGATTCGCTAAAAAAAATAACGGCTGATTCCTTGGCACTAATTAACCAGAGAGATTCGCTTGCTAAACTCGACTCGATTAGGCTAGTTGCAATTCAAGACTCGATTACTCGTGCCGAATCGGGGCTTCCTCCTATCACAAAGAAAGACTCGTTGGATAAGCTAACAGCATCGTTTAGCCTATCGGGTGATGTATCACCAGAGAGTGTGTTATATCTATCATCGGAATATCCTATGGTTATCGACACCTCGAAGTTTAAAATAGAGCGTCTTTCATATCAAGAGCGAAGCGAGGACTTCTTCGACGAAGAACTATCTTCTCAGGTAGAGGAGACGCCAACCATTAAGAGTGTACAGCCGTACACCCTACACCGCGACTCGCTAGATATGACTCGTTGGCGTATTGATATAGCGTGGGAACCTAAGAGTGAATACAATATTACTCTTCATAATGATGCTCTTATGAATATGATTGGGCAGGTGAACGATTCGACTACAACAGTCATTAAAACACTTGACCCAAGCGAAAATGGCACTGTGGTGGTTGATGTAAAACTTTTCGATTCGTTATCTAACCGTAGCTACGTGATTAACTTAATGGACAGCACAAATAATATTGTTCAAAGCAAGCCCTCGATAGGTAGTGGTGAGATTCGCTTTAATTATGTAGTTCCGAAGAAGTATAAATTAATGTTTGTTAATGATACCAATAGCAACGGCAAACAAGATATGGGAATACTTATCGAAAATAAGGAGCCTGAAAGTATTGAAATATACTACATCAAACCCGAAGAACCGCTATTTAAGGTTGAGAAGGATAAAGAGGTGCGTATAGAGGTATATCCCGAAACACTATTCGATAAATCTCTTCTTACTAAGATAACTCCTAAAAAGGAGGAGGAGAGTGTCACAAGTGTTCAAAAAGACGAAAAATAATAGAGGTATGATAAAAAAATTATTATTAATAGTTATTCTATTAGCAGGAGTGTCAAAACTCTATGCTCAGGAGCACTATATAGGTGTGCGAGGGGGTATAACGGCAGGAAGTATGATTCTTCAACCCTTCTTGGAGACCGAGAATAAATGGGGAAATAAAACATTTGGTATATCATACAAGCTTATTGCAGGCGAGAGGTGGCTAGGTGGATTCCAAACCGAACTATCACACGTCAAAACATCAGTTGTCCTTCTGCCTCGAGAGGAGTCGGACTCTTCATACGTGCGTACAATGTCGATGATTGAGATGCCATTCTTCTGGCACCCATACTACGACTTTGGGGGTGATGGTAGGTATCGTGTTTTTGTTAATGCAGGGCCATACTTCTACTATCTCCTTGATTCGGAGTATGAGTATATAGATAACTTCGACTTAAACTCGGACTATAATCGTAAAGGCAACTACAATTTTAATAGATACTACGATGTAAGATTAGGATATGGAGCTTTAGGAGGTGCTGGATTTGAGGCAATGATTAATCGCAGGATTCAGTTATCTATTGAGTTTAGGTATAAATTTGCATTCTCGGATGTGTGGAAATATGCAGCAAAAATTGACCCGAATATAAGCGAGGCTACGCCTGAAGAGATAGAGCAGATGTATGGAAGGTCGAATTACTCGCAATCGCAACTAACGCAGTTAAGTGTCGAATTTGGGCTCTCATATCGGTTCGGGTACAAAAGGGCAGAAAAAAATAACCTCCCTCCCACAACCACTGGTCTCCCCGAAGGGGTAATCTCACCACCTACCACCAACAAACAAAAACTAACCGAAGATAATGAAGAGATAGAGGAGCAACAAGCACCATTTTCAGGGAATAATAGCTCGCTAATAACAAAAAAACACTATCTTTGCAAAACAAAACTGTAAATAATAAATAAAGATTTAAGATATATGGCAAAGCAATTAAAAGAGGTTATCACTCGTGAAGAGAATTACTCGCAGTGGTACAACAATATCGTTATTAAGGCTGGACTAGCAGAAAGTTCAGCTGTAAGGGGCTGTATGGTTATCAAGCCATACGGATATGCAATATGGGAGAAGATGCAGGCTGCTCTAGATAAAATGTTTAAGGATACAGGACACGAGAATGCTTATTTCCCACTATTTATTCCTAAATCATTCTTTAGTAAAGAGGCTAATCACGTAGATGGGTTTGCAAAAGAGTGTGCTGTTGTTACACATTACCGTTTAATGAACGACCCTAGTGGTAAAGGTGTAGTTGTTGATCCTGAGGCTAAATTAGAGGAGGAGCTAATTGTTCGTCCAACATCTGAAACGATTATATGGAATACATACAAAAATTGGATTCAATCATACCGCGATTTACCTATCTTGTGTAATCAATGGGCTAATGTTGTTCGTTGGGAGATGCGTACTCGCCTATTCCTACGTACAGCCGAGTTCTTATGGCAAGAGGGGCACACTGCTCACGCTACACGTGAAGAGGCTATTGCCGAAACAGCGCAGATGGTTGAGGTGTACCGCACATTTGCCGAAGATTTTATGGCTATGCCTGTAATTGTAGGGCACAAGAGTGCAAACGAGCGTTTTGCTGGTGCCGAAGATACCCTATCAATCGAGGCAATGATGCAAGATGGTAAAGCACTACAAGCAGGAACATCGCACTTCCTTGGGCAAAATTTCGCTAAAGCGTTTGATGTTCAGTTTGCTAATCAAGATGGTAAACTAGATTATGTATGGGCTACCTCGTGGGGTGTATCGACACGATTAATGGGTGCACTAATTATGGCTCATTCAGATGATAATGGCCTTGTGTTGCCTCCAAAGCTTGCACCTATTCAAGTTGTAATGGTACCTATATATAAAGGCGAAGAGCAACGTTTGGCTGTATCGGCTAAGTTTAACGAGATAGCTTCGGCACTTAAAGCTAAAGGTATTAGTGTTAAGGTAGATGATAGAGATAATGTTCGTTCGGGTTTCAAGTTTGCCGATTACGAACTTAAAGGTGTACCTGTACGCTTAGCTATGGGGCCACGTGATATGGAGAATGGCACTGTCGAATTGGCTCGCCGCGACACTTTAACAAAAGAGGTACTGCCTGTTGAGGGTATTGACACATATATAGAAAATCTACTTGAGGAGATTCAGCAGTCGCTATTCAATCGTGCTGCCGAGCATCGCACAGCTAACACCACATCGGTTGATAGCTACGACGAATTTAAAAAAGTGCTTACCGAGAAGGGAGGCTTTATTATGGCTCACTGGGACGGTACTCCTGAGACCGAAGAACTGATTAAAGCCGAGACGAAAGCTACTATTAGATGTATACCTGTTGATGCCCCTACCGAAGAGGGCAAATGTATGGTAACAGGTGCACCGTCAAGCAAAAGGGTTGTGTTTGCAATCTCTTATTAAGGTATTTAGTGGGTCATACTCACAGCATTAACATAAATATATAGTATAGTGGTTGTAAAAAAATTAGCTAGCCAAACGCTGATATATGGATTAAGTACGATTATCCCAAAGGTAATCAACTATCTACTTACGCCCTATCTTACCTATATTGCCTTAACTGAGGTAGACTTTGGGGTTATCGGCTATTTCTATGCCGCTATCCCCTTTGCTTTTTCAATCCTTCTGTTAGGTTGCGAGAATGGTTTTTTTAGGTTCACTGGCAAAGGAGAATCTACTCACGAAAAAAATCAGGTCTACTCTACCCTTTGGGGATTTACTGCACTGCTTGCTACCCTATTTTTTACCTTTGTTCTGCTTTTTAGGGGGGCACTGTTCGATGTAACAGGGGGAGGCTACCCTCCTGCTATAATCCCAATAGTTGGGGGCATTATCACTATGGATGTTATCTCGGCTATACCTTTTGCTAAGTTACGCGAAGGGCAAAAGGCAGCACGATTTACCATAATCAAGGGGTTATCGGTAGTGATTAATGTATTGTTGGTTGTATTTTTTTACTCTATATTGCCTGAATTACGTTCAACCGAGTTATTTAGTTGGATGTGGATCGACAACTTTGGTTCAGGATACTTCTTTATTTCAAATTTAATATCAAGTACCATTGCAACCATTATGGCTGTTGTGAGTGTTGGTTCTATTAAATTGTCGATAAGCAGGTTACTACTGCGTAAGGTTTTACTTTTCTCTATTCCGTTATTTATAGGTGGTTTGGCGGGTACAGCTAACGAGTTTATGGATAGATTTCTGATTCGATACCTTCTGCCTGAAAATATTGCACTATCTCAGCTTGGAATATATAGCGCCACTCTTAAAATAACGGCAATCATGGTTATTTTCACACAGATGTATCGCTATGCAGCCGAGCCGCTATTTCTTGCGCGCCTAAACAAGGATGAGTTTAAGAGTAATAACTCAATTGTTACTATGCTCTATCTGCTAGTCTCGATAATTATATTCTTAGGAATCACTCTTTTCATCGACCTATTCCAATATCTTGTAGCACCAGAATTCCGAGGTGCTTTAGATACTATACCATACCTATTAATGAGTAGCGCATTAATGGGGCTACTACTTAACCTTAACTTCTGGTATAAGTTTGCCGAAAAAACCCACTTTGCTATAATTATCACATTAATAGGTTTTGCTGTATCTATATCGCTGAACATATGGCTTATCCCAACTATTGGAATTATGGGTGCTGCATTAACTAAACTACTAAGTACTATTGTAATGGTGGTGGTAAGTTACTATTTTAACCAAAAGTACTACCCTATC
Source organism: uncultured Rikenellaceae bacterium (assembly GCA_964369935.1). GTDB lineage: Bacteria > Bacteroidota > Bacteroidia > Bacteroidales > Rikenellaceae > JADFUS01. The sequence continues at coordinate 5,462 of CAYJHM010000052.1, read as the reverse complement.
AATTATAATTTATGGCGAATGGTTGAATATATATCGCTAGCGGCTATTATATTTTTCTTTGCAAAATACTGCGCAACTAGTTGCGATATTCTTAACTACCTGATAAGGACTATCTTATTAACTATTTTTATAATTTACGCAATAAAAAGAGAGAAAATAACATTATTATTAAGAAAAAATAATTAATTTTGAGGTTTAACAAGTGTAATATTGATTGTATGAATATAAAAGTTATTAATCGCTCTAAAAATGCTCTTCCTGCCTATGAGACACCTCTATCGGCTGGGGCTGATATACGAGCAGATATAGATAGTGAAATGGTAATCGCTCCACTTGAGCGAGTTCTAATCCCTACGGGGCTATTTTTCGAGATAGAGCCTGGATATGAGGTTCAAGTAAGGCCTAGAAGTGGCTTAGCTGCCAAGCATGGTGTAACAGTACTAAACACACCTGGCACAATAGATGCCGATTATCGTGGCGAGGTTAAGGTTATATTGGTTAATCTATCTAATACACCCTTTACTCTACAACCAGCCGAAAGGATAGCGCAGCTTGTGGCTGCTAAGGTTGAACAGATTGAGTGGGAACCTACAACAGAACTTAACGACAGCCAACGAGGAGCAGGGGGATTTGGCTCTACAGGTAGGGGGTAAATTTATATATTATGACAACATCAAATATTGTTAAGGTAATTTTTTGTCTACTTGCAATCTCTTCGGGTAGTAATCTATTGGCAGCAGCCGATAGTAACGACTCGTTGCGCTTTGTTGTTTCGCCCTATGAGGGGGTGAATGCCGCAAAAGCTGCTACCGACTACTATCTACGAGGTAAAGAGGTTTCTGTAATGGGAAATAATGCTGAGCTGGCTCTCAAATACTTTGCTAAATCTCTTGAGAATGACCCTAACCATGCTGCATCAAACTTCGAGGCGGCAAATTACTTACCTGCAAACAATGCCCTAAAATATTCGGTTAAGGCAAATGCCAACGACCCTAATAATTATTGGTTCCGCGAGCAGTTAGCCAAAATATATCTTCAACTTAAACGATTCCCTGAAGCTGTTGCCGAAACAAAACGAATGGTAGCTCTTAAGCCTAAACTAGAGGACGCTTACCGCACCTTGGCAACATATCACTACTACGCAAATCAACGTGATAGTGCCTACGCTGTAATTGATACTATAAAGGTGCGATTTGGCGTAAGCGACGAGACTGCATTCTTACATAACAATATGATAATTAACGAGCGCACTCCCTCTGACAAGCAGCTTGCCACTCTTCTAGAGTATGCTAACACATTTAACTATATGCCTAATTTCTACTACTCATTAGGAATGATTAGCATACGAAGTAAAAACGTTGAGGAGGCTCTTGATTACTTTAAAAAGGCTAGACTAGTAGACCCTGAGGATTTTGCTAGCTCTGCTGCACTATACGACATCAACCTTCAAATGGGCAAAAAGATAGAAGCAACACAATATCTTCCTGCTATATTTAAAAGCCCCGAGATGGCAGTTGAGAAAAAAATAGAGATTTTTAATGATGTTATTTCGGAGGACATAGAGCTTTATCGCAAAAATTTTATATACATAGACGAGGCAATTAAAGGGCTTTATAAACTATATCCTGAGAACTTAGAAGTGATTGATATATATGCTCAACATCTTATTGGTGCAGGAGAGACAGAGAGTGCTATTTCTACTATAAAGAGCCATATTGATAAGGGCAGACATAATAAAGAGCTATTTACTGTTGTGATAGAGGGCGAGGCTTTCCATAAAAGGTACAACGAGGCATACCGTTACATTGATAAAGCTATCGAACTAATGCCAGAGCACAGACAAACATTTGAGCTATATCGCATTATGAACTTAGCCGAGGAGGGAAGCATCAAATTGGCATCGTCGTTATTGAAGAAAGAGATTAAACAACTTGACTCTGACAGTACGCTAGGCGATTATTGGGCTATAATGGGGGATATTAAATCGTCTGCCGAAGATACTAAAGGAGCAATTAAGGCTTACGAGAAATCACTTCAATATAATAGCAGCAATATTGTTATCATGAATAACCTCAGCTATATATTAGCACAAACAGGGAAAAGGCTTGATTACGCATTAAATTTAGCTCTTAAATCTATCAATAGCGAACCATCAAACACCAATTATTTAGATACTTATGCTTGGGTTCTTTATAAGCTAGGCCGTTACACCGAGGCACGTGAAGTTGCAGCTAAAGCAGTTGCACTAGACACCTCGAATAGCGCTACATTGTTTCTACATTATGGTGATATACTAAATAAGGTGGGTAACAGAACATTGGCCGAGATGTATTGGCGCAAATCGCTTGAAAACGGAATGAATGAGAAGGATATTTTAGATAGAATGGGCACAAAATAATGTTAGGCACATCATTTGATTAATGTATTTAAAAAATATTTAAAATGGAGTCGGAATATTTAGATTATATGTTTAAAAGTGCTATGACGGCTATCTTAGAGGCAAGTAATAGCGTTATGGCAATATACAACAACGATCACAACTACAATGTGAACATCAAGTCGGATAATACCCTTATAATCGAGGCCGATAGGGTGTCTCACGAGACAATTCGAAAATGTTTAGCTAAAACTCGCATCCCATTAATGAGCGAGGAGGGGCGAAATATTATGTTCGAAGAGCGCTATTCGTGGGAGCTATACTGGCTAATTGATCCGATTGATGGGACTTTAGAGTTCGTTAATAAGAGCAAAGAGTTTTCGATTTGTATAGCATTAATGGAGAATAATACTCCGTTAGTTGGAATAATAGCAGCACCAGCCCTAAAACAAATATACTATGCATGCAAGGGCTCGGGCACCTATCGTATCGACAATGTAGAGATGAATGAGGGCATCACACACAATATCAATCAAATATTGTCTAATGCCACTAAAATCTCTTGCGACACGTCGTTCCCTGCGGATAACATAAAGGTGCTTACTACTTTATCAAACCCTAACAAGGAGACCGAAGATATGATTAATATGTTATCTAATAGGTTCTCTCGTGTTGATAGATATGCCTGTGGTAGTGCTCTAAAATTTTGTCGCATGGCCGAAGGGGCTGCTCATCTCTACTTCCGCACCACTCCTTTAAAGGATTGGGATACAGCAGCTGGAGAGATTATAGCTATCGAAAGTGGGTTAAGGGTATTATCCCTTACGGGTTCTACTCTAAACTACAATAAACAAGATATGATAATTGACCCATTTATGGTTAGTTATCACTCGAATTTAACCCAATAAATAGTATATAATGAACAAAAAAACAATATCGCTTGTTGCTCACGATGGTATGAAAAACGACTTAGTTGAGTGGGTAAAATTAAACAACAATAAGCTTTTACCGCACAAGTTAGTGTGCACAGGAACAACAGGTAAACTTATCGAACAGACATTGAGTGAATGTTGCGATAAGGAGCTAGATATTACACGCCTAAAATCAGGTCCATTAGGTGGCGACCAGCAACTGGGGGCAATGCTAGCCGAGGATAAAATAGATTTAGTTATCTTCTTATGCGATCCGATGACAGCTCAGCCTCACGATGTAGATGTTAAAGCACTAATTAGGTTAGCCTCAGTATATAATGTACCTATGGCACTTAATTTATCAACTGCCGATTTCCTTATTACATCACCTCTATTTTCTACCAAGTATAATAGAGTGGTAAAGGATTATGGCAGCTATATTCACCGAGGAGTATCAAACAAACAAATAAATAAAGAACAGATAATTTAGTTTTATGGAAGTAAATACATTAACAGCAATTTCGCCAATTGATGGCCGTTACCGCTCGAAGTGTAGCGAGTTAGCGAATTATTTTTCAGAGTTAGCTCTTATACGTTACAGAGTATTAGTTGAGATTGAGTACTTTATCGCCCTATGCGAGGAGCCTCTGCCACAGCTTAAAGATTTTGACAAGGCAAATTATGAAAAGCTACGAGACATATACCTAACATTCTCAAGCGATGATGCCCTAAGGGTAAAAGAGATTGAGAGAACCACTAATCACGATGTTAAAGCCGTAGAGTACTTCATCAAAGAGAAGATGGACGAGATGAAGTTAGGTAACAGCCGCGAGTTTATTCACTTTGGATTAACATCGCAGGATATTAATAATACTGCCGTTCCGTATTCACTTCGTGATGCTTCAAACGAAGTTTACTACCCTCTTTTACAAGAGATAGTAGCACTTCTATCCGAGCAAGCAAAGGTATGGGAAGAGATTCCGCTACTAGCGCACACTCACGGTCAGCCTGCTTCGCCTACACGCTTAGGTAAAGAGATAATGGTATTCGTAGAGCGTCTTCAGAAGCAGATAACACTTGTTGAGCGTATCCCTTGTCCTGCTAAATTTGGAGGTGCTACGGGTAATTTTAATGCTCACTATGTTGCCTATCCTAACATTAACTGGATTGAATTTGCGAATAAATTTGTTAACCAAACATTAGGCCTGGATCGTTCGCAAACAACAACACAGATTGAGCATTACGATAATATTGCTGCAATATTCGATGGATATAAGCGTATCAACAACATATTAATTGATCTTTGTCGTGACCTTTGGACATATATATCGATGGAGTATTTCAAGCAAAAAATCAAGGCTGGCGAGATAGGTTCATCGGCTATGCCACATAAGGTTAACCCTATCGATTTCGAGAATGCAGAGGGCAATTTAGGTATCGCTAATGCTATGTTCGAGCACCTATCATCAAAGTTACCTGTATCTCGTTTACAACGCGATTTAACCGACTCTACTGTACTTCGTAATATTGGTGTACCTATTGGGCATACTATTGTGGCTCTACGTTCGATAGCTAATGGATTATCTAAGCTAATAATCAACGAAGAGGCTATACTAGGTGATTTAGAGCGTAACTGGGCTGTAGTAGCCGAGGGTATTCAAACGGTTCTTCGCAGAGAAGATTATCCAAACCCTTACGAGGCACTAAAGCAACTTACTCGTACAAATAAGGCTATAACAAAAGAGGATATATCTCAATTTATCGACTTGTTAGATGTTTCAGACACGATAAAAGAGGAGCTTCGCCGTATCACTCCAGGCACTTACACAGGAATAAAAATATAACCATTATTTATTATTAACCAGAGGTGATTTATAATCATCTCACAAAACAACAACAGCTATGAAAAAGTACAGATGTGAAATTTGCAATTATGTTTACGACCCAGCAGTTGGTGACGTAGATGCAGGTATTGAAGCAGGAACAGCTTTTGAAAATATACCTGAAGATTGGGTATGTCCACTTTGTGGCGAAGGAAAAGATGTGTTTGTTGAGGAGGAGTAATTTAATCAATGTGAGGAAGCTAACCATCTAGGTGGTACTATAAAGGGCGATTAGCATAGGCTAATTCGCAAAACTCTAGTTCAAGAAGGCTTTTCCCATAAGCACGTCAT
>CAYJHM010000051.1:1508-11747 GCA_964369935.1 uncultured Rikenellaceae bacterium | reverse complement strand
AATATATGTAAAAGGACTCTCTTGATAAGTAATATCCTCATCTACACCAAGTTCAACATTGTTAGGATAACAATAAAGCCCTTGAATAAAGTGTCTATTGTCATACGCTAAGCCACTATACTCCGGTATATTCTCTTGTGGTTTAAATGCAGTATCTCCCGTATCTAGGTTAGTTTCTTTAGTATGAGGTCGTGTGATATCCGCATAATAGATATAGTCATATCCACCCGTATAGTTCGGAATACGTGGAACATTAGCGAGATAAGCCTCTTTAATCTCGATATTATCTGCTCCCGATGATTTTACCACCTCAGGGGATAGCATAACATCAATTCGAGCATAACTAAATTTTGATGATGTAGCTCCAGGATTATCATTTTCATCAATACTTAGCTGTGTTATATTTGGAAAAACTATTGGATCCACACTGATAGGAAGAATGCCGAGACCCTTTCTATTCAAACCAGTAATTGGATTTTTTTCGTTTGTAGTATTCATTAGATTAGCGAGGATTCTATTTGATTTAGCAACCACTGTAGCACCAGACATACCATCGAGTTCGCCAATAGCGTCTTCAGGTTTTACCTGTTCCGTCATGATAGGTATTAGTGTTGAATCTCTAAACTCATCGTAAGTAAACCCCTCGCCACTATTATACCTATTCATCATCCAATTATATTTCTCTTCGGATAGATTAGCAACAGCAAATATAGTAACAGGCTTATTGTAGGGGTGTATCTTTGTAACATACGCCCCCAGGCCAGAGTTAAGCTCATCAGGAGCCTCTGGATCCCACACAGCCTCAGCAAGAGCCACTAATCTCCCATCTTGATCAATCAGATTAAAATCATTTGTTGGGACACTTCCAGTGAATACAGAATTTTCAAAAACAAGCATGATTGGGCCATTAATTAACTCCAGTTCACGCTCAGTAGCGTATTTGTAAGTTTGTGCACGAGTAAGAGTTTTTGGTGCAAAATCGCCATCAAAATTAAATCGTACAGTTACTAACGAATCATCGTCATAATATAAACCTATTCGGCTCTCTAAATCATCTCGATGGCAAGAACTGAATATAATCACACTAGTTAAAATGATTACTAAAATATATGCAGATTTACTTATTAATTTCATGTTAAAACTATTTAAATTCTCCCGTAATAGGGAATTGATAAATTGGCCTAATGCCAGCACCGTAGGTGTATTGAACACTACCTATTGAAGGTTTTGGCGAATTTGGTGACACTTTATAGTGCTCTATCATTAGCCCTTGGGCTCGTGAGTCGAATGCATTAGATGCAGGTTTATCTGTATTTGTCCACAATATAGAGAAACTTGCAATAACTACATTATTACTGCCAGTAAATGGATTAATATTTATACTCGCAAAGTAAGCATTATCAGACGACGTGTAATATGTATGTCTATTATCATCTACTCTCCAGTGGCTAGATACAGTGCTGTACTCGTATGAAGGAGGAATCATCCAGCCAAGTGGCGATGGGTCGTATATTGATTTTCTATACATAATATTGTTTATCTCTTCTTTTGAAGCGTCAGCAGGAATGGTAGCATCAAGTGTCTCGTCGCCCCAAATTTTACCTGTAATGCTTGGTTCCGAGCACCAAAAACCGTGCGAAGAGTGAAATACAGCAGCAGGGTGTTCTACGGCCCAATTCCTAGTGTAAACTGTGCTCTCGGTGCTATAGAGAGTGTTTACATATGCGTTGCCATCTGCAAATTTAGCTTGGTGTCCAAAGATAGGTGTTAATCGCCCATACTGATAAGCAACCCATCCACTACCACCTAGCCCCCCTTGCCCTGCATAGCTAGCAGCCGTAGCACCAATATTTCTATCTAAATGGCAGCTATAATCTAATTCCATGTATCTATGCACTTTACCCATTGTGCTATTGCCTCGCCATTTTTCTGGTTCTCCCTCGGTTACGTAATGAAGGATATAGTTAGGATCATAATCTGTAATCCATAGGTGCCAAGTCCAAAGTGTACGTCCATTTATATTTTTTACCTCTATGAGTACATTTCCAGGATTTCCAAAATTCTGAGGAATAGAGATTTTTATTGCAGGTATGGAATCCGTATTTTCAACTTTAGAAGATATTGGATGTTTCCCTATTTTGTCAAATATTATCCTGTCGATAGTTAGCTTATTGTCGTAGGCAAACACATTTACATCCCAATTATCTGTATTCGAGAGGCTATCTATAGTAATACCATGAATACGCCCTAACTGATGATGTATCGGAATATAGTACTCTTTACGAGCTGTGGTGGATGGATTAATAGTGTAACAGTTAGACCATAATAGTTCAGAATCATCGCGATCTAGCATTTCATTAACTTTATCAATATTCGCATAATCTACAATCTCTTTAGGTTGATAAATCATCCGTGTCTCAATTATACCTGCACTTAGTGTTAAAGAGTCCGATAAATAGGTTGAATTAGGGAATAATACACACGCTATACGCGACTGTATAGTATCTAATTCTACAACTGTATTTGTTGGTTTATTTGTGCGGTCGTAATCTATGCTAATTCCATTACCTGGCACATCAGTGGAGAAATTAATATTTAGTATTATACTATCACCCTCCTCGTAGTCAATGGTATATGTAGATTGCTCAAGATGTAGGTAGGTATATGTAATCTCCGATTGTATTATCTTAGGTTCATCCCAATCAACAAGCTGTGCGGTTACTGTTACTAGCTCTAAGCCAGGGTCAATCGAAAATATGTAATGGTAAGCCTGACCCATTTCCCAGCCTCCCTCTAATCGGACAGTTTTACTATCTATAAAGCCAGCGTACTCCCACTCCACTTCAACCTCAACAGCATTAGCAGTTTCAAAAATTTGCGGAATTAAAAAAAGCGTACTATCGCCACCTAAAAACACAGTTGGATCAGGACTTAGGTTCTCGCCTATCTTAACATTCGAAACATCAAAATCATAAGTACCAAGGTTGCTCCACGTGCCCCATACTGCAGTAGCAGGTGCGGTACCAGTGGCATCATTATATTTTAACACTGCACTCTGATATACATTCTTAATTTTTAATCCTGTAATCTCTATATCTAGTACTGGCGAGTCTGGTAATGATGTTCCAGTAGTTACATGTTTGGCTGAAAAAGTAACCTTTGATAGGGCATGATCCATGGCCAAACCTACAATACCAGCAGTAGGTCTAACAACATTTTTACTTTGCGCAAATACCAAATCTATGTGTTCTGTTGGAATGTTACTTGTCTCTGTATATTTAATAGATGGGAATTTGTTTGAGGTAGATGTAATAGAATTTGCATGGTTGCTTTCATCAACAAACGACACCCTTCCTCCATTATCGAATGGCGCGTAGGTATAAAAATGGTGTGTATCTTCCGACCAAATAAAATCACCATCACTACCAGCTGGTTGAGGCTCTACAGGTTTAAATATAGCACTCCCTTTTCTGCTATATTCAGCATTAAACATTTTTTGAGTGTAGCCATTTCTGCCAAAATTTAACGGATCAACGGTTGTATAGGTAAAAACCCCCATATCTGTGAGTGACTCCGTTGTAGTTGTTGTGCCCTTTGTGCCGAGGCTATCCACCCCAAAGGAAACCCCTTCTGTTGTAATTATATCGGGATTAATCTCTTTTGAACAACTTTGCAGAGCAATAATTACAACTAGTGAAATTATTGCTACTATGCCTAATCTATTAAATATCATACTAATACGCTCTACTAACATCTACAACAACGAAAATTCCTTAAATTTTTAAACAATATGACTGTGCAAATATAATAAAAATAATTGGATAATATCAGATATTTAGTGTTTTTTTTCTATTGTAATCCAATATAACTTATAGATTAGCATTAACATAGGTCAATTTTTGTCTAATAAATACCCCCTGCCAAAAAACTAGTGGCAGGGGGTATTTATCTATGTTGAATATTTGTAATTTATTGTTTTTTTGTTAATCTATCAATTCTCGCTTGATATTTTATCCCGATTAAACGTAAAAACTACGAAAGCTCTAACCGCCTTTTAAAGGGACGACTAATTATACTGTTCATAATGCAAAGTAGTAAGAGTTTACATAAAAATAGAGCCGAACAAGATTGCAAAAGTAATCCTGTTCGGCTCTATTGTGTAATCAAGTAAGTTAGTATGCGCCAGCAGAATATGTCATCTCGTATGAGTGCGTATATATTTCAAAGACAACCCCAAACGGATCTTCTACATAGCACATTCTAAATGGCTTTTCGTTTGGATAATACTCACGAATCGGCATACGTTGTTTTCCTCCTGCAGCAACAATTTTCTCAATCAATCCTTCGATGTCCGGATCTTGCACCGAGAAGTGGAATAGCCCCGTTTTGAATGGATTAAACTCTGCTTTGGTGTTTATACTAGTAGGAAACTCAAACAGTTCGATACCAATCTTGTCGGCAGTTGCAAGGTGAGCGATGCGGAACGAACCCCAGCCCTTGCCAAACACGTCGATACACATCTGCCCGATTGCTGTTTCGCTCTCCTCTTTAATCTCGGTTGGCTGCATAATCACATACCATCCCATAACCTCTTGATAAAATTTTACAGCCTCATCTAAATTTGAAACCGTGATTCCAATATGCGAAAATGCTTTTGGATAAACTTGTTCTTTCTTTTTCATACCATTTTTCCTTTTGTTACTCTGAGCTTTTATGGTTGTTAAACCAAAAATAATACCTGAAAGTAGTAACACTAATACTAAATACTTTTTCATTTGCTTATATTATTTAATTGTTAATATATTTGCAAAGTTCAGTAATTATAATTACTTTTGCAAGTACTTACAAAAATGATATGTAGTAACAATAATGTGTATTTTATGGATAATCAGTGCAATAGAGAAAAATATTTTTTTGCTGGAGAAGAATATTATTGTTCATTAGCTTTGGCAATGGATATAATTGGGGGTAAATGGAAGAGTATGGCAATATATCATCTTAAAGATGGAGCAATGCGCTCTAACGAGTTACAACGAACACTACGAGGTATCACAAATCGTATGTTTACGCTTACTGTTCGTGAGTTGGAACACTCGGGGTTGGTAGAACGTATCGTTTATCCTGTGGTGCCGCCTATGGTAGAGTATAAGTTAACCCCACGAGGGGTGAGTGTTTTGCCGATAATATTACAATTGGCAAATTGGGGAATTGAGGTTTCTGAATAAAATTTTACGTAGATTATCAATTTCTGCATTATCAGCAGCAAGAGCGTAAATATAATTGAGATTGTAATAATGAACTTAATTAACTATTTTGTAGAGTAAATATACGTTTTCGTAGATTTTATTTTTTGTTTTTATGGTGAAGTACTATTTTTGTCATATAATTTTAAACTGTTCCACTGATGAAAAACAAATTTAAACTTTTACTATTTGCAATGTTTATTACTGCATTTATGACACAATCTTGTAATGATGATCTTGATAGCAATCAACTTGAGCCCGATTTGCCTCAGGAGAGTGTGGAACCCGAACCATCCACAGGAGAGTATATGTATGTTGAGGATGCTTTATATACAGGTGTGTTAGTTATTAACGAGTTTGCAAGTCAAGAAGATTTTATTGAACTTTATAATAGTAGTTCGCAAGCGATAGATTTGAGTGGTTACAAACTTAGCGATGATAAAGGATTGAGTAGGACGGACATATATGTATTTCCACAGGGTGCAACTATTGCGGCATCAGGTTACTATCTTTTAATTCAGAATGATGAAGCAGTGGATGGTAGTGATGAGTTTACATTTGGATTAGGTAGTTCAGATCAAGTGTATCTGTTTGATGCGGCAGACGAAATTATTGACCATATATCTCTGCCTGATAATAATGCATTTACGTTCCATATAGATGGTAGATCGTATGGGCGCAAGAGCGATGGAGGTTCAGGTTTAGCTGTATTTATGGAGTCAACCCCTGGAAAGACAAATATTGCCACCTCAGAGGTGCTGGGCGATGATGGTTTATACCCAGATTGGACAACTGCAACTCATAGCGAAAATACTGATCCACAACATGATATTGTATTTGAACAGAATAAAGTCCTTAGATTAGATATTAATATCAGCTCTGAGAATTGGAGTGCTATGCGTACTGATTTGAGCAATAACTACAGAAACATTATGAGCGACGATGTTGATTACACACCGATATGGGCGCCGTGTACAGTTACTTTTGATGGGAAAGATTGGTATCAGGTTGGTGTTAGGTTTAAAGGTAATTCCAGTTTAGAGGGGGCATACTCACAAGGAGTGTATAAAACCTCTTTAAAACTTGATTTTGATGAGTATGAAGATTATTATCCAGCTCTTAAGAATCAACGCTTTTATGGATTTAAGCAGCTTAACTTAAATAATAACTACGAAGATGATTCTTTCATGCGCGAGAAAACAGCGTCAGACCTTTTCAGAGAATTTGGTATTGAGGCAGCACATACTGCATTCTGCGAGGTGTATATAAATACTGGTGGTGGGTCTCAATATTTTGGACTCTACACTATGGTTGAAGAGGTTGATGATACAGTTATAGAAACACAGATAACCTCAGGTGGAAATTTATATAAACCCGAAGATGACGCAGCTTCCTTTAGCTCGGGCAGTTACAATACAAGCGAATTTAACCTAAAAACAAACGAAGATACTTGTGATTATAGTGATGTTTTGGCTCTATACAATGCCCTGCATAGCAATAAACGCACAACCGATATTGAGGCTTGGAAGAGTGAGTTAGAGAGTATCTTTGATGTTGATAGGTTTATGAAGTGGCTGGCTGTAACCGCAACTATACAGAATTGGGATAGCTATGGCAATATGACTCAAAATTACTATTTATATAATAACCCCGACACTTTTCTTCTAACTTGGATTCCGTGGGATCACAATGAAGCATTTCTCTCGGGTAAGGGCAATCGTACGGCGTTAGGTCCCGATTACAGCTCGGTGAATAGTAACTGGCCTCTGATAAGTTATTTAATAGATGTGGATGAGTATGAGCAGATTTATGAAAAGTATCTGCAGGAGTTTATCGATACTGTTTTTAGTGTTAGTAAAGTACAGGCTACATATCAAAACCATTACGAGCTAATTAAAGAGTCGGTTTATAAAGAGGAGAGAAACTACACATTCCTAAGCTTCGACTCTGCGTTCGACAGTGCAGTTTTAACACTTAAGAGTCACGTTCAGGGTCGTAATTCAACAATTGATTACTATTTAAGATAAATACTAATATGAAAAAGAAAATTATTTTAGCAATATTTATTGCGATGTTGTTATGTGGTCATTCCTTTGCACAGAATGTTAGTTATAAGATAAATGCCACGGGGCAGACCACCTGCTATGATGGTGACGGAAATGTTATTAATACTCCCAAAGAGGGAGACAAACTCTATGGTCAAGATGGTAATTATCTTAGCGGAGAGCCAATGTCATTTAAGGACAACGGTAATGGGACTGTCACCGACCTAAACACAGGACTTATGTGGCAACAGACTCCGGCGATGGAGGGGATGACATGGGCACAGGCTAAGGAGTATTGCGAAAACTTAGAGATGGGTGGATACTCAGACTGGCGACTTCCAACGCTCAAAGAGCTATTTTCGATAAGTAACTTCAGTGCTGGTTGGCCATATATAGATAGCGAGTATTTTAACTTGGTTGGCGATAAAATATCGAAAGACCAACAATATTGGGCCGATAATAAATATGTAGGTGAAACAGCACAAGGCCGTAACGATGCTGCATTTGGGGTGAATCATGTAACGGGGCATATAAAAGCGTACCCTGCTGGTTCAAACAGGGGCAATCGTGAAGGTGCCTCAAACGATAACCGACCGCAACGACAACGTTCAACAAGACAAGGCAGTGGTCAGCGCCCATCAATGCAAGGTGGACAAGGCGGTAGACCTATGGGAAATCCGATGGCAAAATATGTGCGAGCCGTGAGAGGAGAATCTTATGGTGAGAATAATTTTGTGGATAATGGCGATGGTACTATCTCTGATTTGGCAACTGGGCTTATGTGGACAAAAGCTGATAATGGAAAGGGAGTTGAGTGGATTGATGCACTACCTTATGCTCAAGGAGCAACGCATGCAGGGTATAGTGATTGGAGATTGCCAAATGTTAAAGAGTTGCAGAGTATTGTCGACTATTCACGTGCTCCAACTAGCAATAGGGTTGAGGCTGCAATAGATCCGATTTTCGAATCTACACCATATGTTAATGAGGCAGGCGATGATGATTTTGGTTACTACTGGACAAGTACATCTGCATGTTTTACAAAAGGTAGGCCGTTCTATTTTGCGTGGTATGTCGCATTTGGCAGGGCGGTAAACAATGCAGGGCAAGATTATCATGGTGCAGGAGCGGTCAGATTTGATTTAAAGAGTGATAACGATATTGAGATGCAAGGTGATGAAGAGAGATGCTATAATTTTGTTCGTTTAGTACGAAATATTTAGACAAAATAAGTAACTTTGCAAATATGAGTAGTAAGCAAAAAATATTTACAATAGAGTTCACAGTAATTGTATTACTGTGGATTCTTGTTATTGTGTCTCCACTGCTATTTATGAATAACCTTAACCAAAACTGGAGATCAATTCATGTTATGTGGGTAGAGTGTGCTGTTGTGGGAGTTGTTTTTCTTGTCAATAGATTTATTTTGATGCCGCGCCTATTCTTTACACGCAGATATTCAATCTACATTGCTTCGCTTATACTGCTTTTTGTAGCTTTATTTGTCTTTGTTGTTAGTTTTGATGGAATAAACAAAATTCTCTACCTCTTTGTCGAGGGGCACCCAGACCAAGTAGGTGCGCCCATTGCAAGACATATACCTCACAGAAGGACTCCTCATAATACTCCCCTTATACCTCCTAAGTATGGAGTACTAATCCTCTCGGCGATTGTTATTGCGCTGGATATGGGGCTAAGTATCGCTATGAGGTGGATAGTGTCCGAACAAAAACAAAATGAAATAGAGAAAGAGAAGGCGCAGGCGCAACTATCTAATTTGCAGAGTCAAGTAAGCCCGCATTTCTTTATGAATACGCTCAATAATATTCATGCCTTGGTAGATATCGATTCAGTGCGAGCAAAACAGACAATCATAGAGCTATCAAGCCTAATGGATTACCTTTTATACGATGCTGTAAATCAAAAGGGTGTTGCTCTTCAAAAAGAGTTAGATTTCATAAGTAGCTATATAAATCTTATGCGCATAAGATTTCCAGATGGCGTTAAGGTTGATATCTCTTACAATCGGAGTGTACCAACTATTATAATTCCACCTTTTCTGTTTCTGAATTTTATCGAAAACGCATTTAAGTATGGTGTTGATAGCGAGTTAGAGTCGTTTGTGTGTGTTGAGTTTGAATTTGGTAAAGATATTATTATAATGAGGGTTGTAAATAGTAACCACTCCCAAAATGTTAAGAGGGATAGAGGAGGCGTTGGTATTTCAAATAGTCGCAAGCGTCTGGGGTTGCTCTATGGTAATAGATACTCTTTAGATATAACAAACAATCAAAAACAATATTCTGTAACCCTAAAAATCCCAATTTTATATGATTAGTTGTATAGTTATTGATGATGAACCGCTTGCTTTACAGCAGTTGGTGCAATATGTAGAGGAGACCTCTATTTTAGAGCTACAAGGTAGCTTTAATTCGGCACCTAAGGCACTGGAGTTTTTGCGTGAAAATAGTGTCGATTTGCTCTTTGTTGATATAAATATGCCACGATTGTCGGGGCTCGAATTTGTTGAAGTATTGCCGTTTGATGTAAAGGTGATTTTTGTAACTGCGCATCGAGAATTTGCTCTTGAAGGATTTATGTTAGACGCTGCCGATTATCTGTTAAAACCACTATCCTATGCAACTTTCCTAAAATCTGTTGAAAAAGTTAATAATCGCTATTTTAATAGAGCTGAAGGTGTGTCAATCGATAGTGAATATACATTCCTGCGTTCGGGTAATCGTACAGTGAGAATAAATTTCGAGGAGATTCTATACATCGAATCAAGAAGAGAGTATTTAGATATTTTTATGAGTAATGGCGATGTAGTTACAACGCTTGCAACGCTAGGTAAGATGCTCAGTAAACTTCCTAAAAATAACTTCATAAAAGTTCACCGTTCGTTTATAGTTAATATGTCTCAGGTAAAGGAGTTAGAGCGCAACTCTATT
>CAYJHM010000051.1:0-1498 GCA_964369935.1 uncultured Rikenellaceae bacterium | reverse complement strand
GGCAAGAGAGCAAGTTATGAATTTCATAAATAAATCTGTACAATCCATCTAATTTTAGAGTTTGTATTTCTCCATTATTAAACCTAATCCAATATTCGTTATTTTTACGATAATAAAGATAATGATTAAAAATTTATGTAATATTTAGTGAGTTGAATTAATTGTTAATCAACTATCATCACTCACCGAGTCTGCGTCTGTTGCTTCTAATATTGATATTTTTGAAATAGAAGTATCAGATTTAGGCTCTTACGAGTATGATTTCAACGGAAATGTGACAAAAAAATGCTCGATAAGCTTTGAATTTATTATATAATTCGCTAACTTTGTGTTTATGAGAGAGAAATGAGAGTTTACTCTCAATTTTCGAACGTGAACAAAGTGGAGGGTGTAAACTTTTATCCTCAAATTTGCTGTCAGATGTAAAAGAGGGTGTAGTATCAAAGGCTAAATATTTATATTCTTCAGATGGAACAACAATAGAAACAGAACAAAATACAAAAAAATATGATTGTAGAACAAGAAAAACAGAAGAAGACAAATCTTGGTGGAATAAACTTTGGGATTAAGATTCGAAATGTAATTATTGTATTTCTATTGCTAGTAATATGCTTAATTGTGCTTGTAACAAATGTTTATATTAAGATACAGTATTATCCTACTACAAATGTTCCGAATCATCCTGCAGGTGTCCCTCTATCTGCTGTTTGGTTTGGAGGTCCTGATGGTGGAACCTTTTTTGATTTAGTCGAAATAAAGAATGATAGTATCTATAGATTTAAAATTTATGGCGATTATACTGGAGACTTGATGATGGATGCTGATTTTAAACTAAAGCCTATTGAGATCACAAAAAAGAATTGGCATAGGGAGATATGGCCATTTTATATACCAGGAGATGATAACTCTCCAACTCTTATTCGATCTGAATCAACAACTATGATGCTTGAGGCAATTTATCCTGCACACGGAGGTGAGGACTGGGAAATCATGAAAGAGAAGTATGATTTAGACTATTAGTATCATAATTTTATCAAGTAAATATATATCAATAAAAATAATGACTTATGATATCAGAAGAAATAGATACTAAAATACTAAAAGGAATTAAGATTAGAAATGCAATCATTTTAATTCTTTTAGTTGTTATCGCTTTAATGAATTGTACCTATCTGATGCTACACAGCATCAGAAATAACACACCTAGTCATCCATCAAATATACCTAAAACTGCTATTTGGCATGGAGAAGTGAATAGAGGGGGAGCATTCTTTGATCTAGTTGAGATTAGGGATAGTGTATATAGATTTAAAATATACTCAGATGAATCTGGTGAATTGTTAATGGATGCAGATTATAAATTGCTACCCTTTGAGATTACAGAAGATAATTGGACTAAAACAATTTTACATCCGAAGTACGATTTGTTTAATGACAGTCTTAAAGATATCACTTTTAAGCCATATATGAGGCTAAAAATGATTACTCCCGCTTACGG
>CAYJHM010000050.1:0-11753 GCA_964369935.1 uncultured Rikenellaceae bacterium | reverse complement strand
GACAAACCATTGGTAGGATAAAGCAAAAAGATAGTACACCAAATACCCAATAGTTGTATTTAGCATGCTTTTTGATTGATTTGGCCAACACTATCGCTAGGGTAGTGTAAAGAGCTAGGGCAAATAAAAATGCGAAGTTTGAATGTAGAAACTCCAGTAAGTCTAGGAAAGCATTTATCATTTTAAGTTTATATTATTAGGTGAAAATTAAAGTGCAAATTTACTAATAATATAATCGATTATCAATACCTAGTATTAGGTATAATTATTTGTTCCAATCTATCCTGTAAGCTAAGTTAAATTCTAGTGTCTCGGCAAGCATAAAGTTGATTGCACGAACATTCATACCGATGGCAATATTTCTGTATATGTCGTATCTTACACCTAATCGCTGGTATAACTGTTTAGCATTACCATACTCCAAATGACGGAGATATAATCCCACCCCTCCTACTAAGGTTAAGTCGCCTATGATAATTTCGGGTTGAATGGTTACGCCGATTGTAAGTTTATCTCTCGAGTTACTGCTAGGTGTGCCATCTGTCGCAGCACCTAATCCGTACCAATAATCAAAATCACCCCCAAGGCCTAATCGGAATGCTTGTGATAGTTGCTCAAGATAAACTACTGATAGTCCAGAGAAGTCGAAGTAGTTAGCTCCCAACTCATCATCAACAGGTTGATATAATCCACTACTAAACGAAATAAGTAGGCTCCTTTTTTCGGTTAGTGGTTCAGTTACAACATAATTTTTTTGTTCGGCACGTTCGCCAAAATGATAATTTACTTTTAATGCAACAGTACTTAGGTTAAGGCCTCTGTTTGGTCGTTCGGTTCCCCCGTTCGAGAAGTGAAGAAAATTTATACCTAGACCAGCATCAATGTTATCTCCAAAATTGTACATAGCATTAACTCCACCAGCAACGTGAATTGTTACGGGGCTACCTATCGCTAAATTAAATGGGTTTTGTTTCTCGTCGTAATATACCCAATCGGAGGCTATACCAAATTGGAACTCGCCGTACAGTTGAAATCTATTAAGCCTTGTGATAGGTAATCCAAGCACACCGTATAGAGATGATGGTGTGCCTAACTCGGCGGCGTTAAAGAAATTATTTATTGTAACTCCAAAACCATAGTACGGAGCATTAAAAACCTGTTGCCAATGCCTGTATCCCGGGTTTTGCCATAACATACGAACGGCGTATGATTGGTAATTGATTAAAGGTAATCCCTGAAAGTTAGCCCCTTTTACAAAATCGTTTGTAGGCATAATATTTCCATTAGCCAACTCTAGCGATAAATGATAATATTGCTTTTTCTTCTCTTTTTTTACTTCCTGTGCTAGTGAAATATGCGAAAGGGATAAAATAAATAGTAATAAAAATAGATGTCTCATATATGTAAATTTTTATAGTGGTTTTTAATAAAATGCATTCACCTGAGCTAAATGCGGCTAGTAATGCGTCTTCCTTTATGCAAATTTAATAATATTTTATCATTTAACAAAAAAAAGACAGCTAATAATAAATTACTAGCCGCCCCTCCCACTTAAAATATTTACTACTGGTTATTCTATTTTAGGTGTATATGTTTCTATTAAGTGTAAGTCAGAGGATAGTTGGTCAGTAATTATCCCCCCAACATTTTTACCATTTATAGATGCCAGCTACGATAATAAATTTCCTGCATTATAGCAATTTGTAACTGATTAATCAATGCACCTGCACCAACTATGCCTCCAACTTAATCTGATTTATTACTACTCAATATTTCTACTAAAACTACCAAACAGTGCCCTCAACTGGAATACTGACTCGTTTATTACTTACCGTGTCGCTTTCACCAGTGAGAACACCATTCTCGAGCTCCAACTCTAATACATAAATTTCTGGAAATTCATAGTTTTGTTGTTCGTAATTTGTATGTATAGTTTGTTGCATATGTAGTTAGTATTTTTATTTTTTTGTAAAAATAGTCTATTATATGTTATTTACAAAAAAAATCACCTAAGGAATTCCTTAGGTGATTTGTAAAAATCTTATAAGTTGTTGAAAACTTAACTATTAGCTATTGCACTTTATTGTTACTACCAAGAACATTAATAATCTTCTCCTTGTATAACTGTTTTAGTGTTTCGCGTGCAGGGCCTAAATATTTACGAGGGTCAAATTCGCCAGGTTTAGTAGCTAGAACCTCTCTTATAGCCGCTGTCATAGCGATACGACCATCCGAGTCGATATTAATCTTGCAAACAGCCGACTGCGCTGCTTCGCGTAGCTGCGACTCAGGAATACCTATAGCATCATTCATCTGACCGCCATACTTATTAACCTGTGCCACTAAATCTTGAGGTACAGAGCTTGAACCGTGTAGCACGATAGGGAATCCTGGGATACGCTCTTCAATCTCTTTAAGTATATCGAATCTAAGAGGTGGAGGAACTAAGATACCTTCCTCGTTACGGATACATTGCTCGGGCTTGAACTTGTTCGCTCCGTGCGATGTGCCGATTGAGATAGCTAACGAATCAACACCTGTACGTTTAACAAAATCTTCTACATCATCTGGCTCGGTGTAGGTGTGGTGCAGAGCAACAACATCATCTTCGATACCTGCTAATACCCCTAGCTCGCCCTCTACTGTGACATCAAACTGGTGAGCATACTCTACAACTCTCTTAGTTAAGGCAACATTCTCCTCGTAAGGTAGATGCGATCCATCAATCATAACAGAAGAGAATCCCATATCTATACAGTTCTTACACAACTCGAAACTATCGCCGTGATCAAGGTGCAGTGCAATAGGTACATTACAACCTAACTCTTTAGCAAACTCAACCGCACCCTGCGCCATATACCTTAATAGGGTAGGGTTGGCATAGTTACGTGCCCCATTTGATACCTGAATAATTACTGGCGATTTACACTCAACTGCTGCACCAATAATTGCTTGTAACTGCTCTAAATTGTTAAAATTATAGGCAGCAATAGCATAACCTCCATCGAAGGCATTTTTAAACATCTGACGGGTGTTTACTAAACCCAACTCTTTGTAATTAACCATAGCTCTTAAATTAATTTATTTTAAATCCAATACGATTCGCCTACAACTACACGAATCTGTCTCTCTATTATCTTAAAGTCGTAAGGTGCAATGCCTAAAGGCTCGCCATCTACCTCGATTATTCCTTTGGGCGACTCGATAATTATATGCTTACCCTGAAAATATCGTGCATTAGGGACACTGTAAATTTTTCCGTTAAATAGTGCCTTAAAATACCTTAAAACTGTTAGCGATGAACCATTACATACAACTGTAATATCAAATAATCCATCATCTACTACCGCGTTAGGTGCCTGAATCATTCCCCCTCCGTTATATTTCCCGATTGCGATAACCCCTGTAAGAACCTTACCGCATATAACCTTTTCACCATCTACCCATATAGACATAGGGATAGGGCGATAGGTCATAAGAGACCTTAGAAGGGTCATTATATATGTAACACGCCCAGTTACCCTCCCTCGCTCTTTTACTCGTGTATATCGCTGGTTTACGTATCCATCTAAACCAAAACCAGCCATATTGGCCATATAACGAGTGTGTTTAACTTTCGATTCATAGTATGTAAGTACTCCACAATCCTGAATAACGCTCCTCTCGCCCACAATTGCCTTAATCGAATCGGCATAGAGGTGAGGTATTCCAAATGTGCGCCCCCAGTCGTTTCCCGACCCTACTGGTATCACACCAATAACAATATCGGTAGCAGTAGCCACCTTTTGAATATAGATACCATTAACCACCTCATGAAGAGTACCATCTCCCCCTACAACCATAATCTTTCGGTAAGATTTGTTGATAGCTTCAACGGTGAGCTCTACTGCGTGGTACTTCTTTTCGGTAAATACAGCATCGTAAGCTATACCATTATCACGCAATAACTTACTGATATATGGCCAATCGCCTAACCCTTTTCCTTTTCCAGCAACAGGATTAATAACCACAAACCAACGCTTAGAGATATCTATTTTCATTACGATTTATTAAAAACGAGGATGACTAACAAATAATATTAGTCACCCTCTCTATATATTAAAAATTACTCCTTGATAGGGGCATTCTTAACTGTCTCGACTAATAGGTTGAAGAATTTATCAACACTAGCGATATTTACCTTCTCATCTGGAGAGTGAGGGAAACGGATAGTTGGGCCAAACGATATCATATCCCAGTTAGGGTAGATAGGGCCAAAAATACCGCACTCAAGACCTGCGTGGATAGCTTTAATCTCTGGTGTCTTACCATAAAGCTCCTTGTATCTCTCCTGCATAGTTTTAAGGATAGGAGATTGAAGATTTGGTTTCCAACCCTCGTATCCATTGTTAATCTGCGCTTTGCCCCCAGCCATAGTAGCGATAGACGACATACGAGCAGTTAAATCGTTCATTGTGCTGTTTGATGAGCTACGAGCTAGAATCATAATATTAAACTTATCTTCACCCATAGATACAATACCCATATTTGAAGAGGTCTCAACTAAGTTATCCATTACTGTACTCATTCTATCAACACCGTTAGGCATAGCGTGAACAAGGTTAATGAAATTCATAACTGAATTGCAATCAAGAACCTTAGCAGGCATAGCAGCTTCAGTAGCCTCGATAGTTAAATTCTCATCTCTCTCAGCATACTCAGCAGCTATTTTAGCAGTAAACTTATTTAGCTCCTCAATCATAGCCTCGCCATTAGCAGCATCAACTACAACGGTGCACTTAGCCTCACGTGGGATAGCATTACGCATATTTCCACCCTCAGCATATGATAGTTCAGCATTGCAACACTCAACTAAGTGGCGGATTACCCTAACCATAACTTTGTTCGAGTTAGCACGCTGAAGAATAATCTCCATACCCGAGTGCCCCCCCTTAAGGTTAGCAATTGTAATATCGTAAGCCTTGGTTCCTTTTGGTTCAACAGTTGAGTAAGGAAGTTCAACTAGTACATCAGTACCACCTGCACAACCTACATATAACTCGCCCTCGTCCTCCGAATCAAGGTTAAGAAGAATATCGCCTTTCAAGATGTTAGGATCTAGGTTGTTAGCTCCTGTCATACCTGCCTCTTCATCAACAGTAAGAAGAACCTCGATTAGGCCGTGCTCGATATCTTTCATCTCCATTACAGCAAGAGCCGCAGCCATACCCATACCGTTATCTGCTCCTAGAGTAGTTCCGTCAGCTGTTACCCACTCGCCATCAATAATTGCCTTGATTGGGTCGGTTAAGAAATCGAACTCTGTATCGTTATTTTTTTGAGGTACCATATCAAGGTGAGCCTGCATAATTAGACCCATACGATTTTCATATCCTGGTGTAGCTGGCTTGCGTAGAACAAGGTTCCCAACAGCATCACTCTCACACTCGATATTGTTTGCTTTCGCAAACTCGATAACATACTCTCTTAACTGCTCCTCGTGCTTCGATGGGTGAGGAATACTGCAAATTGCAGCAAAATGCTTCCACACAATTTGTGGATTTAATGATTCAATCATTGACATAATCTTTAAAATTAACTTTATTTTATTACTCCTAACTCTTTTCCAACTTTAGTAAATGCAGCTACACACTTCTCTAGGTGCTCGCGGCTATGTGCTGCAGATACTTGAACCCTAATACGTGCCTCGCCCTTAGGTACAACAGGATAATAGAATCCAGTTACGTAGATTCCCTCCTCAAGTAACTTAGCAGCAAATTCTTGCGATAACTTAGCATCGTATAACATAACAGCACAGATAGCTGATTGCGTTGGTTTAATATCAAAACCAGCCGTTTGCATTGCTTGAACATAGTAGCTAACATTCTCTGCTAACTTCGAGTGTATATCATTTGAACTCTCTAAAATGTCAAACATCTTGATTGATGCCCCAACAATTGATGGTGGTATAGAGTTAGAGAATAGATATGGTCTTGAACGCTGACGAAGTAGCTCGATAATCTCGCGGCGGCCAGTAGTGAACCCTCCGATACCACCACCGAATGCTTTACCAAGTGTTCCAGTTATAATATCTACCTCTCCACGCAGGTTATATAGCTCAGTAACTCCACGACCAGTTGCCCCAACAACACCTGCCGAGTGGCACTCATCAACCATTACAAGGGCATTGTACTTCTCTGCTAGTGCGTTTATCTTATCTAGTGGTGCAACATTACCATCCATAGAGAATACTCCATCGGTAACAATAATACGGAAACGTTGCTCTGATGCAGCAATCAGCTGACGCTCTAAATCCTCCATATCTGCATTAGCATAACGATAACGCTTAGCCTTACATAGACGAACACCATCAATTATCGATGCGTGATTAAGAGCATCTGATATGATAGCATCCTCCTCAGTAAATAGAGGTTCAAAAACACCGCCATTAGCATCAAAACAAGCAGCGTAAAGTATTGCATCTTCTGTACCAAAATATTTCGATATAGACTCTTCTAAATCTTTATGTATATCTTGAGTTCCGCAAATAAAACGCACCGACGACATACCAAAACCACGCTCGTCCATTGCAACTTTAGCAGCCTCGATTAGCTCCTTATTGTCTGATAAGCCTAAATAGTTATTTGCACAAAAATTCAGTACTTCTTGAGTGTTATTAACTTTAATTTCAGCTGTTTGTGATGAGGTAATAATCCTCTCGTTCTTGTATAGACCAGCCTCTCTGATTGAGTTGAGCTCCTGCTCTAGGTGCTCTTTCATTTTTCCGTACATAGCTTTAGTTTTGTTTAAATTGAAATTTTGACTGTAAAAGTAGTAATTTTTTTTCAAATTATCAAGTCTCGCATAACAATTATTACAAAATATTAGCTATTTTCTGCCAAATACGGAAATTCATAGGTTTGCGATGCTTTCAATCCTATAGCCCTGCTCATATAAATATCATCGTGTGCACCCTCTACTGCTCCCGCAGTGCCGTCCTCCTTTAATTCGTATAGGTCTACTTCGTCTAGTGCTCTGCCATCTCGTTCGATATAACCCTCTTCGCGCAGACGCTTATTCATCTGTGTGATAAGATCGCTTTTCGAGGCTCGGTTAGTGAAAAATCCGTAACGCTCGGGGCGTCCCTCGAGAATCCGTTGTGGGTCGGTACGACAGTATAGGTTATCGTATTTTCCCTTTATCTCGTCTAGTATCGTTAAGGTATGATCTCCCTCCGTACCTTTGCTGTCAAGCGAATTTGCTTCGACAACTAATAGGGCATTATTAAAAAATTTTGCTATTTGTACTCCTCTCCATACTGCTAAGTCTTGGTCTAGGTGAAATCTGCAAGTACCTATGCACTCCTCAACCCCTCCTTCGCATAGCCAGTATCTGTCAATCACCGATATAACCGACCAGTCAGCATTTGCTGTGCGTCCGCCTATGTCCATGCTCACGATATATCTACGTTGCATTTTAGTCTCCTTGTCAGGCATAGCCCATAAGTAGAGGGAACCGTTAGGGTTCTCGATAAACTCTAACGACGAATCAATTGCGCCCAGCCCTCCCTGCGAAGAGGCATGTAAATCTCCAATATAGAGTGGTGGAAGTGTATATTGTCGCATTTTCTCGACATAATGCGATGGGTGGGCTCGTCTGCCTGTTGATTGAAACGCCTCGGTAGGGGTGGTTGGGAATTCACAACCCATCCGCCAATCATCATAACTTTCGGTATGTTTTTTTGTCCGATACCAGTTAATAGCCTCAAGAGTTGCACCTAATTTGAAGTATGTGAGCTCTTTTTCTGTTAGTGATTCGGCAAATTTACGCTGTTCCCTACTATTGGTGAATGAAATAGAATAAATCTCAATTTCGTACCACGCTACAAAGATTGGTTGGTAACCGCTCTCTCCTGCAACAGCTTTACACCACTCCTTATGAAAGAAGTTGCCTACTCCCTTTGCTGTACTCTCCATTACTACCATAGTGTAAGGTTCAAGGGGTACTGTTCCTCCTACTGATTGAACTAGGTCTTCAGGTTTTTTACCTTCTGTAGCTTTCCACAACCCCACCTCCGATAGATGAGCCATCATAACATCGGCCGAGCGGAGCGAATCGGGCTTCTGCATCGAACCCATATATATTATCGAGTCACGATTTTCGATTATTTTATTTTTCGACGACCCCTCGAACGAGCTGAATATAATAGGCATTACTTCGCTAGGGTGGTGTTGCGCCATTCGGCTATACATTGCCTTAATATTTCGTGCTTGATCCTCAACATCGGCAACTATAACCGAGTGCCAACCAGTACGATGGAATAGTTGAATCCAACTCATAAATATCTGTACAAGTGTCGAGCCTCCCCACTGTCGAGCCTTGAGCACGATAACACGAATAGGTTTATTTGTGATTAGCATCGAGTATAGGGCCGTAAAAAGTTTAAGTTGGGGAGGTCGTAAGGTGAAAGGGATGATTTTCTTTGTTAGTTTATCCTGAATCTTAACGCAGCAGGCACACCAATACTCAAAATCATACTCCATACGTAGACGTAAGATTGGGTATAGTACTTGGCTCTCTAACTCCATATTATGTGCCACAGCATAGTGTGTAAGCGATGGGTAGGAACTTACCACTTTAATAGTATCGCATTTCTTCATCTCTCTAGGTAGTAATAGATAATTTTTATCATCTATATTTAACCTAAAGCGTTTTACAGGCGACCCAACACCACTCATAGGATCGTATTTCGCTTTTGCCCTTCTCGCTCGTCTTGTATTCTCTTTTATTATACTATCTATTTGCCCACTATCCATTATAATTAATCTTTTAGGTTATAAGTTGCTCTTTGAACCTCTCTAGAAAATGTCTCCTCGTCTGCCATTATTCTGCAAATTATCGAGCATACATAGTTAGGTGTAAGATTGTGACGCTTACACAAAATACTGTAGTAATAACTTCTCGAAATAGCACCTGCTAGATCGGGGTGCTCCTCTTTTGTTTGTCGGCACAACTCCTTGTAATCTTTGTAAAGTTGATAGTGCTTTAAAATAGTCGAATCATTGTGTTTAATCTTCAATTTTTGCATAATTATAATTTTTTAGTTGTTATTTATAATACAAAGGTAGTGTATTTATACATATAATTACAAAAAAATTGTATTTAAAATTACAATGTTTGTATATTTTCATTATAATAATAGTATAAAAAGTGCTAACGACGTTTTGTATTATTTTTTTGAATAATGCATAAAAGCGCTTTAAATGTAGTATATGTAAAAAAAAATCACTATATTTGCAATACTCAAATATTTAATAATGTAATAAAAGAATAATTTATGAAAAATGGTTGGCAAATTTTAACACTGCTTTTGGCGGTGGCACTTGTTGTGTTATCAATAAAGGTGGCTATGGTTGATGGCTCGGCTAGTGTAGCCTCAACTCCTCAGCAGAACGAGGAGATAATTCTGAATAATATTATGACTCGCACTTCGGTTCGTAATTATACCTCTCAGAAGCCAGATAACGAAACAATTGAGAAGTTATTAAAGGCGGGAATGGCTGCCCCAACAGCGGCAAATAAGCAACCTTGGGAGATGTTAGTGATAAACGATAGGGCAGTGCTAGATGCTATTCCTCCGATTATTAAAGGTGCACATATGGCTGCAAAAGCGCAATTGGCAATAGTAGTGCTTGGTAAACCAGCTGATGCGTTGATGCCCGATTATTGGGTGCAGGATTGTTCGGCTGCAACAGAGAATATTTTATTGGCAGCTCACGCTATGGGTTTAGGTGCTGTATGGAGCGGAGCATACCCTGAGAACGGTTCAGGGCGTGTTGAGGGGATGAGTAAACTTCTCAATCTGCCCGAGGGGGTATATGCACTTAATGTGTTAGTAATAGGTTATCCCGAGGGTGAATCGGTAGTAAAAAATAAGTGGAACCCCGCTAAGGTACACTATAACAGATATTAGGTATGAGTAGATTAAGATATATATTAAATGTACTAATCATAATACTACTTATGGCAGGTGTAGCTATTCAACGTGATAGTAGAGTAGTGGGTTATAGTTTTGATGAGATAGTAGTAAATGAGGAGGTAGAAGAGGTTGAGGTGGCTGTCGAGGAGTCTCTGCCTGATGGTACACGAGTAATAAACTCAACATCCTTAGCAAAAGATGTAGTGGGTTTTGCAGGGCGAACACCAGTTAAGGTGTATGTAAAAAACAGTGTGATTGAAAGAATAGAGCCGCTTGCTAATAGCGAAACCCCAAGTTTTTATGATGAGGTGGTAGCAAGTGGTTTAATAGATAAATGGAGCGGGCTCTCATTGAGCGAGGCTGCAACAACAACGGTAGATGCTGTCTCGGGTGCAACATACACGTCAGTAGCTATAATCGAAAATGTGAGGCGAGCTGCCGAGTATGGTGCTAATATTAGTGGTAAATCTAATACATTCCTTTCCAGTCTAGGTTTGAAACAGATTCTCGGCTTACTGGTAGTTGCTCTAGGTGTGATTATCACATTAGGTAAATTTCGTCAAGGGTGGTTGCTTAATCTGCAAATGGTGCTAAATGTTGTAGTGTTAGGCTTTTGGTGCGGAAGTTTTTTATCGTTAAGCACATTCGTATCGTGGGTATCTAATGGGGTTAATCTGTCGGTATCTCTGCTTACTTTCGCTATGTTTATAGTGGTGATTATTATGCCTCTATTTAATCGTAAAGGATCATATTGTCATATACATTGTCCAATGGGGGCGGCGCAACATCTTTTAGGGAAATTGCCTGCGCCAAAGATAAAAATAGAATCCAGTGTAGCTAAATTCCTGAATAACTTGCGATACTACATATTAATAGCTTTACTATTTATGATGTGGTTAGGGGTAGGGTTTGATCTTATCAATTACGAGGTGTTCTCGGCGTTTATATTTAACTCAGCCTCTACTGTTGTATTAATTATGGGGGCAGTCGTTTTGATTCTGTCACCATTCATTCAGCGCCCATATTGCAGATTTATCTGCCCTACTGGAGCATTAATTACTATGTCACAAAAAAATATTGAATAATATGAGATTTAAATGGCAAATTGTTACAATCCTACTAGCGGTAGTGGTTGTAGCATTATCAATCAATACACTTAGTGTAAAACCAACTAAACAGGTAGCTAATAAAGAGGTTTCGAACTCGGAAGTGGTAATCGAGAGCATAATGACTAGGAGTTCGGTAAGAAACTACACAGAGCAGCGAGTTTCCGACGATATGGTAACAACGATGCTAAAGGCAGGTATGGCAGCCCCTACGGCAGGTAATAGGCAGCCGTGGGAGTTCTATGTTGTTCGTGATACCAATATTATTAAGCAGACAATAAATGTATCTAAATACACTGCGCCAATGAATCAGATTGCGCAATTAGCAATTGTTGTGTGTGGTGTGCCGTCGGAGTCGTTCCCCGCTGGACCAACGTACTGGGTACAAGATGTGTCGGCAGCAACCGAGAATATACTGCTAGCTGCTCATGGGTTAGGATTAGGAGCCGTTTGGTGTGGTGTCTATCCAGGCGAGGATAGGGTAGCAACACTACGTGGATTACTTGATGTTCCAGAAAAGCTAGAGCCGTTCTGTATAATAATGATAGGTCACCCTAAAGACGAACCTAAGATAAAAGATAAGTGGAGACCTGAAAGGGTACACTATATTGGGAAGTAATTATTATTGTACGGTAAATTGCGGATCGAATTTATGCACGTCATAGCTACCCTAAAACACACCATATAAA